>JBLMXS010000278.1:0-19857 GCA_050257895.1 Thiohalocapsa sp. | reverse complement strand
CTCGGCGTCCTGATTTCCGGCCGCGGCAGCAACCTGCAGGCGCTGATCGACGCCGCCGGCGATCCCGCCTACCCGGCCGAGATCGCCCTCGTCATCAGCAACCGCCCGGAGGCGGCGGGGCTGGCGCGCGCGACCGCGGCCGGGATCGCGTGCCGCACGATTGCCGAGGCCGACCGCGCCCGCTTCGCGGCCGAGGCGGATACCGCGCTACGGCAGAGCGGCGCGGCGCTGGTCGCCCTCGCCGGCTTCATGCGCATCCTCGACGACGCTTTCGTCGCCGCTTGGCATGACCGCCTGGTCAACATCCACCCGTCGCTCCTGCCGGCCTTTCCGGGGCTGCACCCGCAGCGACAGGCGCTCGCCGCCGGCGTCCGCTTTTCCGGCTGCACCGTGCATTTCGTGCGCGCCGCGGTCGATACCGGCCCGATCATCGTGCAGGCGGTCGTGCCGGTGCATCAGGGCGACGACGAGGCGCGGCTGGCCGACCGCATCCTTGCCGCGGAGCACCGCATCTACCCGTTGGCGGTGCGCTGGTTCGCCGAGGGGCGGCTGCGAACCGAGGGCGACAGGGTCGCGGTCGCCGCTGCGGCGACGCCGCCGCTCGTCGCCATTAACCCGGCCGAACCCCTTGCCTCGCGAGACGGTTAGGCTATACCTCGGACGAGAATTCCACCATCGCCGAGGCAGAACATGTCCGTGCTCGACCCCGAACTCGAACGGCATCGCCGGACCTGGATCGGGTTCACCTGGTTCGTCAAGATCTCGCTGCTGGTGGTCGTCCTGATCCTGATCGGCATGGCGATCTTCCTGGTGTGATCGCTCGTCCCGGCGCAGGCCGGGACCCGTGACAATGCAGCGCTACCCGCCGATGGAGACCCCGACAAGGCGGCCGATGCCGTAGGTGATGGCGGCGGCGGCAAACCCGATCACCAGCTGGCGCGCCGCAGACAGCAGCACCGGACGGCCGGTGAACAGGGATGTTCCGGCGCCGATCAAGGCCAATGCAATCCCGCCGGCGGCGAGGCTGACGAGAAGCGCGGCGGTGCCATCGAGCCAGAAGAACGGCAGCACCGGAAAGATCGCACCGGTCGCGAACAGGCCGAATGAGGAGGCGGCGGCGACCCACGGCGAGCCGCCCAATTCGTCGGGGTCGATGCCCAGCTCCTCGCGCGCCAGCGTGTCGAGCGCGGTTTCCTTGTTCGACATCAGCCGCCGGGCGAGCGTGCGAGCGGTTGCTTCGTCGAGGCCTTTGGCCTGGTAGATCAGCACCATCTCCTCGAGCTCTTCCTCCGGCATCCGCTTCAATTCGTCGGCCTCGACGGCGATCTGCTGCTGGCTCAATTCGCGCGAGCTGGTGACCGACAGCCATTCGCCCATCGCCATCGAGCAGGCGCCGGCGACAAGCCCGGCGAGCCCGGTCAACAGGATCGTCTTGCCGGCCGCCTCGGCGCCGGCGATGCCCATCACCAGGCTGAGGTTGGAGACGAGCCCGTCATTGGCCCCCAGCACGGCGGCGCGCAACGCGTTGCCGCCGCCGCGGTGGCGGCCTTCGAGACGCGCGAGGCTGCTGCCGGTGGCGCCCTGCGGCATCGCCGCATTCATCGCCTCGACGACCCGGTTGTGCGAGCGCTCGGCCGCCGGCAGGCCGCCCGCAACGGCCTCCGGCTGCGTGTCGTAGACGCCGACATCGCGCTGTTCGAGGGTGCTCAGCGTCGGCAGGACGAATTGCGGCCCGAAACGCCGCGCCAGCCAGATCAGCGAGCGGGTGCGCCAATCCGGCCGCTCGATCCTCGCCTTGGCGCCGATGCGTCCCAGCTCTTTCTGCCAGAACTCGGCATGCGCCTCCTCGACCGCCGCCAGGCGGTTGTACACCTCGCTTAGATGCGGGTCCTGCTCGGCTTGCGCCATCGCGCGGTAGAGCGCGGCGCTGTCGACTTCGCCCTGCAGGTTGCTCCGATAGCGACTGGCGGAAGCGTCCTCGGCCATGGCACTGCCTTTCTGCGCGGGCGCCGTTACTTGATATTCAACGTCGGGGTCGTCCCGCAACCGGATGCCGCCGATGCCTGGATATCGATGCGGACCCTGTTCGGATCAACCGGCGAGGACCTTCGAGCAGGCCGGGATCTCGAAGCAATCGAGGAAAAGGATGTGCATCGTTCCCGCTGAGAAGGGCGCCTCGCCGATCTGTCTGATTACCAAGAACGCCGGTGCCGCAACACCGCCCGTTGCAGCCGCCGTTAACCTCGGTAAATGTGCAGGGGGGCCGCAGCCTGCTAATCGGGCCGCATGGCAAACGGAGTCGTCATCGGAAACCTTCGCGAACGGGCGCGGTATTGGCGACAGCGCGCCGACGCCGAGCCCGATCCGCGCAAGCAGGCGGTGTACCGCGAGACGGCGGCGATCCTGGATCAGACTGCCGACGAGCTGAGCCATGAACAGGGGAAGCCGGCGGGTGATGCCGCCCTGCCGCCGTAATCCGCGCTCGGCTTCCAAGCCCGAGCGATGCTGTTCCGCCGCCTCACCCCGTCCCAACCCTGCCCTATTGAGGGGGAGGGTTGGGGTGGGATGATGGTGTGGATATGCGCCCCGTTGCGGTGTATCGCCCTTGTCAGACCGGGGCTGCGGCCGATACACCTGGACCGGCGATCGATGGTCGTCGGTCCGCGAAGCAACCGTGGGTAGCGCAGCGCCTTGCCCGACCTGATCCTCGAAACGCGCGGCTTGACCAAAGAATTTCGCGGCTTCGCCGCGGTTAGCGGGGTCGACCTGAAGGTGCAGCGCGGCACGATCCATGCCTTGATCGGGCCGAACGGCGCCGGCAAGACGACCGTCTTCAACCTCTTGACGAAGTTCCTCGATCCTAGCGCCGGATCGATCGCCTATCAGGGCCGCGACATTACCGCCGCCCGGCCCGCCGACGTGGCGCGGCTGGGTCTCGTGCGCTCGTTCCAGATCTCCGCCGTCTTCCCGCATCTCAGCGTGCGCGAGAATGTCCGCGTCGCGCTGCAGCGCCCGCTCGGCAACTCGTTCCATTTCTGGCGTTCGCAGCGCATCCTCGACGGGTTGAATGGCCGGGCGTCGGAGCTGCTCGACGCGGTCGGGCTGGCCGGGTTCGAAGAAAGCCTCGCCGTCAGCTTGCCTTATGGCCGCAAGCGCGCCCTCGAAATCGCGACGACGCTGGCGCTCGAACCGGAAATGCTGCTGCTCGACGAGCCGATGTCGGGGCTGGGGCAGGAGGACATCGCGCGGATCTCGGCATTGATCAAACAGGCGGCACGCCACCGCACCGTGCTGATGGTCGAGCACAACCTCTCGGTCGTCGCCGAATTGTCGGACACGATCACGGTGCTGACGCGCGGCCGCATCCTGGCCGAAGGCGATTACGCCGCGGTCTCGCAGAACCCCGAGGTCATCGACGCCTATATGGGTAGCGGCCATGCCTGAGCTGCTGCGGGTCGCGGGGCTGGAGGCGTGGTACGGCGAATCGCATATCCTGCACGGCATGGAGTTCGCGGTCGGCGAAGGCGAGCTGGTGACGCTGCTCGGCCGCAACGGCGCCGGCAAGACGACGACATTGCGGGCGATCATGGGGATCGTCGGCCGCCGGAGCGGCTCGGTCCATTTCGACGGAAACGAGCTGGTCGGCCTTCCCTCGAACCGCATCGCCCGCCTTGGCGTCGCCTATTGCCCCGAGGAGCGCGGCATCTTTGCCTCGCTCGATGTCGAGGAGAACCTGATGCTGCCGCCCGCCGTGAGGCCGGGCGGCATGAGCGTCCAGGAGATCTACGCGATCTTTCCCAATCTGCGCGAGCGCCGGCGCAGCCAGGGCACCAAGCTGTCGGGCGGCGAGCAGCAGATGCTGGCGATCGGCCGCATCCTGCGCACGGGCGCCCGGATGCTGCTGCTCGACGAGCCGACCGAAGGGCTGGCGCCGGTCATCGTCCAGCAGATCGGTGAGGTCATCCGCACCTTGAAGGCGAAAGGGTTTACGATTCTGCTGGTCGAGCAGAATTTCCACTTTGCGGCGACGGTCGCGGACCGCCATTACGTTGTCGAGCACGGCCAAGTCATTGATATGATCGCGAACGTCGACCTCGCCCGTCACGAACAGAAGTTGCACGATTATCTCGGCGTCTGAAAAAGGAGAGGAGACGACATGTTGCGACGAGCCGTATTTGCATGCACCACGGCGGCGCTGCTGGCGTGGTCGGCTGCCGCGCCGGCGCAGATCGCCAAGGACACTGTCAAGATCGGCGTGCTGGCCGACATGTCGAGCCTCTACGCCGATCTCGGCGGGCCCGGTTCGGTCGAGGCGGCGAAAATGGCGGTCGCCGATTTCGGCGGCACCGTCGCCGGCAAGAAGATCGAGGTGGTCAGCGCCGACCATCAGAACAAGCCGGACATCGGCGCTTCGATCGCCCGCCAATGGTTCGACCGGGACGGCGTCGACATGATCACCGATCTGACGACCTCGAGCGTCGCGCTGGCGGTGCAGGAGGTGGCGCGCCAGAAGAACAAGACCATCCTGATCTCGGGCGCCGCCTCCTCCGACCTCACCGGCAAGGCCTGCGCCCCGACCTCGATCCACTGGACCTACAACACCGTTGCCCTGGCCAACGGCACCGGCGCCGCGGTGGTCAAGGCGGGCGGCGACACCTGGTTCTTCATCACCGCCGATTACGCCTTCGGCCACGCGCTTGAGCGCGACACCAGTGCGGTGGTCGTAGCCAACGGCGGCAAGGTCCTGGGCTCGGTCAAGGTGCCGCTCAACACCGCCGATTTCTCCTCCTACCTGCTGCAGGCGCAGGCCTCGAAGGCCAAGGTCATCGGGCTCGCCAACGCCGGCGGCGACACGATCAACTCGATCAAGCAGGCCGCCGAGTTCGGCATCGTCAAAGGCGGCCAGAAGCTGGCCGGGCTCCTCGTTTTCGTCTCGGACATCCACAGCCTCGGATTGCCGACGGCCCAGGGCCTGCAATTGACCGAGTCGTTCTACTGGGATCAGAACGACCAGACGCGTGCCTGGTCGAAGAAGTTTTTCGACAAGATGAAGAGGGAGCCAACGATGGTGCAGGCCGGCGTCTACGGCGCGACGGTGGCCTGGCTCAACGCCGTCAAGGCGACCAACAGCATCGACGGGCCGACCGTCGTCAAGAAGCTGAAGGAAACCCCGATCAATGACTTCATGACCAAGAACGGCCATATCCGCGCCGACGGCATGCTGGTGCGCGACATGTACCTGTTCGAGGTCAAGAAGCCGAGCGAGTCGAAAGGAGCCTGGGACTACTACAAACTGGTCGGCACGATCCCCGGCGAGCAGGCCTACAAGCGGCCGCACGGCAACGAATGCCCGCTGGTCAAGGGGTAATGCGGCGAAGGGCTGGTATAACCCCTCTCGCGCACCGCGGGAGAGGGTGCCTGAGGCGAAAGCCGAAGGCGGGTGAGGGCCGCTCACCCTCCCAGCCCTCCGGGTTGGACCCCTCCCTCTCCCGCAGTGCAGGACAGGCGCTTTTCGGCTGTCTGCGGAACACCGCCTGATGTTCGACTGGCTCCCCATCGCGCTGCCGCCGGCGCAGGTGATGTTCGGGCAGCTGACAGTCGGCCTGATCAACGGCTCGTTCTATGCGATGCTGAGCCTCGGCCTCGCGATCATCTTCGGCCTCCTCAACATCATCAACTTCGCGCATGGGGCGCAGTACATGCTGGGCGCCTTCTGCGCCTGGTTCCTGCTGAACGGGCTCGGCATCGGCTATTGGCCATCCCTGATCATCGCGCCGATCGTCGTCGGTATCGTCGGCATCGTCATCGAGCGGCTGTTTCTGAAGCGCATCGCCCAGCTCGACCACCTCTACGGGCTGCTCCTGACCTTCGGCCTGGCGCTGATCATCGAAGGTGGTTTCCGGCAGGCTTACGGCTCCTCGGGCATGCCGTACACGATCCCGCCGGAACTGCAGGGCGTGAAGAATCTCGGGTTCATGTTCCTGCCCTATTATCGGGGCTGGGTCATCTTCGCATCGGTCGTGGTCTGTTTCGGCGCCTGGTACGTCATCGAGCGCACCCGGCTCGGCGCCTATCTGCGCGCCGCCACCGAAAACCCGGTGCTGGTGCAGGCCTTCGGCATCAACGTGCCGCGCCTCGTGACGCTGACCTACGGCGGCGGCGTCGCGCTGGCGGCGCTGGCCGGGGTGCTGGCGGCGCCGATCTACCAGGTGCGGCCGCAGATGGGCAGCGACATCATCATCGTCGTGTTCGCGGTCGTCGTCATCGGCGGCATGGCGTCGATCCTCGGCGCCATCGTCAGCGGCTTCGCCCTCGGGCTGATCGAGGGGCTGACCAAGGTATTCTACCCGGAGGCCTCGAACACCGTCATTTTCGTGATCATGGCCTTCGTGCTGCTGTTGAAGCCGGCGGGGTTGGCTGGCCGTGCCGCCTGAGATCATGTCGCGGCGATGGGGCGCCAAGCCGCTCTCCACTTGGCCGCTCTCCACCTGGCTGTGGACGGCGGCGCTGCTGGCGCTGGCGGTGGCGGCGCCGTTCTTCCTCTATCCGGTCTTCCTGATGCGGGCGTTGTGCGTCGCGCTGTTCGCCTGCGCCTTCAACCTGCTGCTCGGCTATGTTGGCCTTTTGTCGTTCGGGCACGCCGCCTTTCTCGGCACCGGCGCCTATATCGCGGCGCATGCGCTGAAGGTGTGGGGCCTGCCGACCGTGCCCGGCCTGTTATGCGGCACGGTCGCGGGCGCGGCGCTCGGCGCCGTCATCGGCTGGCTGGCGATCCGGCGGCAGGGCATCTACTTCGCGATGGTGACATTGGCCTTCGCCCAGATGGTCTATTTCTTCGCCTTGCAGGCGCCGTTCACCGGCGGCGAGAACGGCATCCAGGGCGTGCCGCGCGGCCATCTCTTCGGGCTCGTCGACCTCAGCCACCCGCTTGCCATGTACTATTTCGTGCTGGCGGTCTTCCTGTTCGGCTTCGGGCTGATCGTGCGGGCGATCTATTCGCCGTTCGGCCAGGTGTTGACGGCGATCCGCGAGAATGAGCCGCGCGCGGTCTCGCTCGGCTACCGCACCGATCAGTACAAACTGCTGGCCTTCGTCCTGTCGGCGGCGCTGGCGGCGCTGGCCGGCGCGCTGAAGGCGCAGGTCCTGCAATTCGCCTCGATCAGCGACGTCTACTGGACGACCTCGGGCGAGGTCGTGCTGATGACCTTGGTCGGCGGCATGGGCACGATCCTCGGCCCGGTGGTCGGTGCCTTCGTTGTGGTGACGATGGAAACCTACCTGTCGCAGGCCGGGTCCTGGGTGACGATCATCCAGGGCGCGATCTTCGTGTTCTGCGTGCTGGCATTTCGCCGCGGCATTGTCGGCGTCATCGCGCCGTACCTCACCGGCGGCCGGACCGCGGCAAGTCCGCAATCGGCGGCCGGCGCTTCCGGTGACCGGGGACACCCGGCCCCCGATCGCGTCGTCGACGCCACGTCGCGCCCCCGCTGACGGCGCCAAGGGGCCGGAATGGCGTTGCCGGCGTCACCGCTGGCGGACGAACTTGTCGACGCTGCGGTGCTGCGTCAGGCCGGCGTAGATGTCGCCGCGCGAATCGACGCCAATGCCGTGCACGTGGCGGCTCTCCAGCCGCGCCAGCAACTTGCCGCTCGGGTCCCACACCGAGACATAGGCGGGGTTGCCGCCGTCTTCCTGCTCGGCGATGTAGAAATTGCCGTCCTTGCCGCGGCTGATGTCGTTGGGGCCGCCCATGCCCGTCCACTGGCCGAGAAACTCGCCCTCCGGCGTGAAGATCTGCACCCGCTTGTTCGAGCGGTCGGCGACGTAGAGCTTGCCGGCGTCGTCATAGGCGATGCTATGCGGCAGGTGGAACTGGCCCGGCCCGTTTCCCGGCGCGCCCCATGACGCCTTGAGCCGGCCGTCGCCGCTGAAGCGGTGCACCCGGGCGTTGCGATAGCCGTCGGTGACGTAGATGTCGCCGTTCGGGTGGCGGATCATCTCGGTCGGGTGGTTGAACGGTCCTGCGGCGCGCTCGACCCGCCAGTTGTCGACCTTGCCGGTATCGGCATGGACGCCGCGCGTTCCCAGTTCCAGCCGCGGCTTGCCGTCGAGCGTGAAGGATTTCGCCATCGAGTCGGAGCGGTCTGTCGTGTACACCGTGTCGCCGACGATCTTGAGGCCGTGCGGGTCGGTGACCTCGCCCGTACCCCAGGCACCGAGGTATTTGCCGTCGCGGTCGAATACGACCACCGGCGGGTCCTTGCGCTGGAAGACGTAGATGCGGTCCTGGTCGTCGGCTGCGACGCGGCTGACCAGCCCGAACTCCTGCCCCGCCGGGAGCTTGAAGAAATCCGGTATCAGTTCATAGCGATAGTCGCCGCTGCCCAGCTGTGCCATGGCCTTTCCCTCCCGATGAGTTGCAACAGGGAGCCTACCGGCTGCGGCTTCCCGGCGCTACGGCCGGCTATGCCTGCCGCAGCAGATCGCGCAGCAATTCCGTCGTCCTCTCCGGCTGCTCCTGCTGCACCCAATGGCCCGCCCCGTCGAGCAGGTGCACCCCGGTCATCTTCGTGCAGGCGCTTTCAGGCATGCGCTCGACCGCACCAGGTCGCTGGAAGACCCCCCAATCGCTCTTGCCGGCGATAAAACCGAGGGCACGTCGATCGTGCGGCCGGAAAACAGCTGCAATTCGGCCTCGAAGTGCCCGGAGGTGCGCGAGCGGTACCAGTTGAGCCCGCCCTGGAACCCGGTGCGGCGGTATTCCGCGGCATAGACCGCCAATTCGGCGTCGGGCAGCCACCGGCAGACGGCGGTCTCCGCCGCCGACGGCATCTCCTTCGCCACCGTCCCCGGCATGTTGTCGAACAGATCCATGATGTAGTAGGTCGGCATCTTCGCCAGCTCTTCGGCCGTCCATCCCGCCAGCCGGTGCGGCTGGTTTGCCGGCCAGTCGGCGCTCTTGTGGTGGAAGTACGCCCGCAGGAAATCGTGCATGCCCTGACGGCAATGCCACATCTGTGCATTGGCGGCCCGCGTCGAATAGTACCACTGGTAATGCTTGCGGGGCCGCGGCAGCGCCGCCAGCGCCTCGTGGATCGTCGGGCTCGGCGGCGCCTGCGGCGGCTTGCCGTCCGTCGAGAACGGCAGTTCCGGCGGCCCGGCGAACGGCGCGCTCATCAGCGCCAGCGAGCGGAAGATGTCGGGCCGCACCAGCGCGCACCACGCCGCGACCGAGGCGCCGAAATCGTGCCCGACCACCGAAGCTGCCTGACGGTAGCCGAGCGCCGCCACCAGGCCGACGGCGTCGCGCACCGCGTTGAGCAGGCGGAAGGGCCGCAGATCGGCGTCGTAATCGGCGCTCCAGCCGGTGGTGCGGCCGTAGCCGCGCTGGTCCGGCGCGACGACGTGGTAGCCGGCATCGGCCAAGGCCGGCATCACCTTGCGCCACGAATAGGCGAGCTCGGGAAAGCCGTGCAGCAGCAGCACCAGCGGCCGCGCCGTGTCGCCGGCTGCGAGGATATGGATGTCGAGGCCGTTGACGTCGCGCACAAAGCGGGCACGGACGCCTGCGGGCAGAACCGAGTTGTCCAATGGCTTCACGACGACCCTCCGTCTCATGTCATCCCGGCGCAAGCCGGGATCCACCTATCCGCGTTCCGGCAGGCTGACAAGTGGATCCCGGCCTGCGCCGGGATGACAGCCATGGGACGGGGGCTTAAAGTTCAGTTCGGCGAGCAACGGCAGGGGCGGGCATGCTGACGATAGAACCGACGGGGGCGGTGCTCGGCGCCGTCGTGCAGGGCATCGATCTGGCGGAGCCGCTTGCCGACAAGGCGCTTGCCCGCATCCTGTTGGCGCTCGGCCGCTACGGCGTCTTGCGGTTTCCCGGCCAGCACCTCGATCTCGGCGCGCTGAAGCGGTTCTCCGAGCGCTTCGGGGAGATCCAGGGCAGCGCCACGCGCGAGCTCGACACGACGCGCGAGTACCCGGAGGTCGGCATCCTGTCGAACCTCAAGGTCGACGGCAAATACATCGGCGCGCCCGACGCCGGGCAGGACTGGCACACCGACATGACCTACCGCGAGACGCCGGGCTTTGTGAACGTGCTCTACGGCATCCGCATCCCGCACCGCGACGGGAAGCCCCTGGGCGGCACCGAATTTTCCAACATGCACCTGGCCTACGAAGCGTTGCCGGACGAGATCAAGATGCGGCTCGACGGCATGACCGCGACGCACAACATCGAGAAATTCTGGGAGCACATGCGGCGCCTCCACAACAGCCCGCGCCCGCCGATGACCGACGAGCAGCGCCGCCGCCGCCCGCCGGTCGTCCACCCGCTGTTCCTGACCCACCCCCTCACCGGCAAGAAGGTGCTCTACTGCAACCCCGGCTTTGTCGTGCGCATCAACGAGCTCCCCGAGCCGGAGAGCGAGGAGATGCTCGATTACCTGTTCGCGCACCAGCTGCAGCCGCAATTCCGCTGGACCAATCACTGGAACGAGAACGACCTCCTCTTGTGGGACCATCTGGGCACCTTGCACCGCGCGATCGGCGATTACGGCCAGGATGAGATCCGCCTGATCCGCCGCTGCCAGGTGATGGCCACCAAGGTGTTCGACCCCGACTTCCTCCGCCCGCTGCGGCAGCTCGCGGCGGTGGAAGCCTGATCCTCTCCCAGAAGCGTCATGGCCGGCTTGACCCGGCCATCCACGCGGAGCCGCACACAGATCCCCGGGTCGAGCCCCGGGGTGACGACGATAGGGAAGAAACCTCGGCAGTGGTGGAGTCCTCACAATGAAATTCGGCGTGTTCGTCAATGCGCAGCAGCCGCGCTCGGACGATCCGGTCAGGCGGTTTCGCGAGGTCGTCGAGCAGGTGCGGCTGGCGAAACAGGCCGGCTTTGACGGGCTGGCGGCCGGGCATCACTATCTCTCGCCGCCCTACCAGTCGCTGCAGAGCCTGCCGATGCTGGCGCGGCTGGCCGGCGAGGCGCCGGGGATGGACCTCTTACTGTCGGTCTTGTTGATGGCGATGCTGAACCCGGTGCAGACCGCCGAGGAGGTGGCGAGCCTCGACATCATGTCCGAGGGGCATGTCGTGTTCGGCGTCGGCATCGGCTATCGCGACGTCGAGTACGAGGCGTTCGGCACCAATTCGAAGGAGCGTGTGCCGCGCATGCTGGAGGCGCTCGACCTGATCAAGCGCCTGTGGACCGAGGAGGTGGTGAATTTCGACGGTCGCTTTTTCCGGGTGCACGACGCGACGTGCACGATCCGCCCGGTGCAGCAGCCATTCCCGCCGATCTGGATCGCCGCCAACGCCGACCGCGCCGTCTTGCGCACCGCTCGGCTCGGCTGTTCCTGGTTCATCAACCCGCACGCCGCCCTGCCGACGATCGAGCGGCAATGGGAGCGCTACAAGCAGGCGCTGGCCGAGGCGCAGCAGCCGATGCCGATGGCGCGCCCGATCTGCCTCGAAGCGCATGTCGCGGCGACGCACGAGGAGGCGGTGGCGACGGCGCGGCCGTTCCTCGAAGCCAAATACGCCGCCTACGCCGAATGGGGCCAGGACAAGGTGTTGCCGGGCGAAGAGAGCTTCCGCATCGATTTCGACGATCTCGCCCGCGACCGCTTCATTCTCGGCACCCCCGACGAGGTCACCGAACAGATTGAGCAGCGGGTGCAGCGGCTCGATTCCAACTACTTGATCTTCCGCATGGGCTGGCCCGGCATGGAGGCCGCCAAGGTGATGCGCGTCATCGAGATGGTGGGCAGCCGCGTCCTGCCGCATTTTCACAACAAATACGGCCGCGGCTAGGACAACGGCGGATTGCTTCGTTGACGCTCGCAATGACAGCGTTGTCATTGCGCGGAGCGGAGCGACGAAGCAATCGTGACGAACAAGACGGGGGCGGCGATGGAGACGGCGAGGACGAAATACGGCGTCGGCGCGTCGTTGCTGCGGCGAGAGGACGACCGGCATCTGCGCGGGCGCGGCGAGTTCGTCTCCGACATTCGCCTGCCGGGGACGCAGCACATCGTCTTTCTGCGCAGCCCGCATGCGCATGCGCGCATCCGGTCGATCACCGCGCCACCGGGCCTAAAGGACAGCGTCTTCACCGCCGCCGATCTGCCGCGCATAAAGCCGATCCGCATCGTCAACCAGACGCCGGGCGCCAAATCCTCACCGTGGTCGCCATTGGCGACCGACAAGGTGCGCTATGTCGGCGAGGCAATCGCCGCCTGCGTCGCGCCAAGCCGCGCCGAGGCCGAGGACATCGCCGCCGCGATCAGCATCGATTACGAGGTGCTCGCCGCCGTCCACGATGCGTCCTTGGGCATGCGAGCCGGGGCGCCGCTGGTGCACGACAATTGGGGCGACAATCTCTACAGCGACCGCACGATCCAGGCCGGCGACATCGAGATGGCGGCCCGCAATGCCGACATCGTCGTCAAGCGGCAATACCGCATGAACCGCCAGTCGGGCTCGCCGATGGAGGGCCGCGCGGTGCTCGCCTATCGCGACCACCGGCTCGACGAAATCGTGCTCTACGCCTCGACCCAGACGCCGCACACCTTGCGGGTGGCGCTCGGCGAACTCCTGTCGCTCGACCAGCGGCAGATTCGCGTCGTGGCGCCCGATGTCGGCGGCGGCTTCGGGCCCAAGGCGCGCCTCTACCCCGAGGAAATCATCCTGGCGGCGCTGGCCTTGCGGCTCGACCACCCGGTGCGCTGGGTAGAGGACCGCAACGAGCACCTCCTGAGCGCCGCCCACAGTCGCGACCACCACTACAACCTGACCGCCTATGCCGATCGGCAAGGACGCGTCCTTGGCATCGACGTCGAGATCGTCGTCGACGCCGGCGCCTATGGCCTCTGGCCGCAGGGCCCCTACCAGGAGGCCAACATGGCGGCGCGTTGCCTGCCCGGCCCCTACAAGCTGGCGAACTACCGCGCCCGCTTCACCACCGTCGCCACCAACAAGGCGCCGATCGGCCCCTATCGCGGCGTCGGCCGGCCCGGCGCCTGCTTTGCGGTGGAGCGCACGATCGACGAGGTGGCGCACGCCGCCGGCCGAGATCCGGCCGAGGTGCGGATCGAGAACATGATCGCGGCCGAGGAGATGCCGTTCACCTCGGTCACCGACATGCGCTACGACACCGGCGACTATGCGCAGAGCGTCAGGCTGTGCGCCGAATTGCTGGGGGCCGAAGAGGTGCGCGCGCGGCAGCGCCAGGGCGAGCCGGACGGCCGCCTGATCGGCATCGGCTATGCCAGCTTCACCGAGCAGACCGCGCACGGCGCCGCCGAATTCGCCTCCCGCGGCGCCCAGATCATCCCCGGCTTCGAGAGCTGTACGGCGCGCATCCTGACCGACGGCAGCCTCGTCCTGATGGTCGGCATCCAATCGCACGGGCAAGGTTTGGAGACCGCGCTGTCGCAGATCGCGTATCAGGAATTGGGGATCGAGCCGGCGCGCATCGCGGTGCGCCACGGCGACACCGAGTCGACCGCCTTCGGCTTCGGCACCTTCGCCTCGCGCAGCATGGTGATGTCGGGCGGTGCGGTAGCGCGCGCCAGCCGCATGCTGCGCGCCAAGCTCGAGCAGATCGGCGCGCATCTCTTGCAATGCGAGGCGGGCGAGGTTCGCCTCGAGAGCGGCGCGGTGGTCGGCCCGCAGGGCCGCTCGGTGTCGATCGCCGAGATCGCGCATGTCGCGCATCTGCGGATGGACGGGCTGCCCTCCGGCGTCGACCCGCTGCTCGACGCCACCGCGACCTACGAACCGGGCATCAGCACCGGCGTCTTCTCCTATGCGACGCACGGCGCCGTCGTCGCGGTCGATCCCGAGACCGGCGCGGTCGAATTGCTCGATTTCGCGGTGGCGGAGGATTGCGGCACGATGGTCAACCCGATGCTGGTCGAGGGCCAGATCCGCGGCGGTGTCGCGCAGGGGATCGGCACCGCGCTGTGCGAGGAGATCCCCTACGACGAGAGCGGCCAGCCGCTCGCCGCGAGCCTCCTCGACTATCACCTGCCAGCCGCCTTCGAACTGCCGTCGATCAAGATCGGACACCTGCACAACCCCGCCGCGGCGACCGAATACGGCATGAAAGGCATGGGCGAAGGCGGCGCCGTGGCGCCGCCAGCGGCCATCGCCAACGCGGTGCGCGACGCGCTGACGAAGACCGGCGCCGAGATCAACGAAACGCCGGTCACCTCCCAGCGCGTTCTCGCCGCTATTCGCAAGGCCCTGGAGCGCGCGCCGGCGCGCTAGCGAAGGAAGAAGCCCCATGCGCTCCCGCCGCTTCCTGACCGAGGATAGGCGGGACGCCGACGACGAGGTGCGCTTCGCGCCGCTCGATCCGGAATGTAAGGTCGTCCAGTTCGCACGGCCGTTGACGCCGGCCGAATGCGAGAAGGCGGCCGCCATCATGCGCGGCCGCCCCGACGTCGAGCTCTACGCCTACCGCGACCCGAGCCGCAATCTCGACTTCCTGCGGCATTTTCGGGAGCTGCGCCGCCTCAATGTGCAGCTCTACGAGCTTGACGACATCTCCGGGCTGGCGCAGGTGCCGGGGCTCACGGCGCTGACGTTCGGCAACACGCGGCGGCGCTTCTCACTCCGCTTTCTCGATCAGCTGCCCGATCTCGAACGGCTGTTTCTGGTCGGCCATCGCGACGGCATAGCCGCAGTGCAGAAGCTCTCCAAGTTGACCAGCCTCGGGCTCAGCCGGATCACGCTGCCCGATCTGCAGGTCCTCCAACCGCTCGTGGCGCTGCGTGAGGTATCGGTGCTGCTCGGCGGCACGCGCAACCTCGATGGCCTCGCAAGCCTGCCGAACCTGCAGCGATTGTTCCTGATGCGCATCACACGGCTCGCCGATCTCGCGGTCCTGGTAAAGCTCGAAGCGTTGCGTAGCCTGCGGCTCGACTGGATGCGCAACGTCGTCTCGCTGCCGAGCTTCGCGCCGCTCTCGCGGCTGGAGCATGTGCGGCTGGACACCATGAAGGGCCTGACCGATCTGGCACCAATCGCGGCGGCGCCGGCGCTGCGGCGGCTCGGCGTCGTCGCGATGCCGCAACTCACCGCCGACAGCTTTCATCCGTTTGTCGGCCATCCAACGCTGGCCGAACTCCACGTCGCAACCGGGAGGAAATCGGTGAACGAGGAGGTAAGGCGCATGTTTGCGGGCATCGCCCGCTGACCGTCGCGAGGGCCGCGGCGCCGGCATGCCGGTTGCCCCTTGCCGGCGGCGGGCGGCGCGATAAGGTGGGCGGCGATGTCTGCCATCCCGACCGCGCTCGCGCCGCGCTCCGAGGCCTTCCGCGCCAACGCGGCGGCGATGCGTGCGATGGTCGAGGATCTGCGGCACAACACGGCCGCGATTGCCGAGGGCGGCGACGAGGCGTCGCGCAAGCGCCATCAGGGCCGCGGCAAGCTGCTGCCGCGCGAGCGCATCCGCCTGTTGCTCGACCCCGGTTCGCCGTTTCTCGAACTGTCCGCCTTCGCCGCCTGGGGCATGTATGACGGCGCCGTGCCGGCCGCCGGCATCGTCACCGGCATCGGCCGCATCATGGGGCGGGAATGCGTCGTCGTCGCCAACGACGCGACGGTAAAGGGCGGCACCTATTTCCCGATGACCGTCAAGAAGCACCTGCGGGCGCAGGAGATCGCGCGCGACAACCGCCTGCCCTGCCTCTATCTCGTCGATTCCGGCGGCGCCTTTCTGCCGGCGCAGGACGAGGTGTTCCCCGACCGTGACCATTTCGGCCGCATCTTCTACAACCAGGCCAATCTGTCCGCGCTCGGGGTGCCGCAGATCGCCATCGTCATGGGCTCGTGCACGGCCGGCGGCGCTTACGTGCCGGCGATGTCGGATGAGAGCATCATCGTCAAGGGCACCGGGACGATCTTCCTCGGCGGCCCGCCGCTGGTGAAGGCTGCCACGGGCGAAGTCGTCAGCGCCGAGGAGCTGGGCGGCGCCGACGTGCACAGCCGGATCTCCGGCGTCACCGACCACTACGCCGTCAGCGACCATCACGCGATCGGCATCGCCCGCCACATCGTCGGCAACCTCAACCGGGTGAAGCCGGCGCCGCTCGCCGCCATGCCGCCGCGCGAGCCGCTCTACCCGCCGGAGGACATCTATGGCGTCATCCCGACCGATGGGCGGCGGCCCTACGAGGTGCGCGAGATCATCGCCCGCATCGTCGACGGCAGCGAATTCGACGAGTTCAAGGCACTGTACGGCCAGACGCTGGTGTGCGGCTTCGCCCATATCTGGGGCTACCCGGTCGGCATCCTCGCCAATAACGGCATCCTGTTTTCCGAGAGCGCGCTGAAGGCGGCCCATTTTATCGAGCTCTGCGCTCAACGCGGCATCCCGCTGGTCTTCCTGCAGAACATCACGGGCTTCATGGTCGGCAAGAAATACGAGAATTCCGGCATCGCCAAGGACGGCGCGAAGATGGTGACGGCGGTGGCGACCGCCGGCGTGCCCAAATTCACGGTGATCATCGGCGGCAGCTTTGGCGCCGGCAATTACGGCATGTGCGGCCGCGCCTATGCGCCGCGCTTCCTGTGGATGTGGCCGAATGCGCGGATTTCGGTAATGGGCGGCGAGCAGGCCGCCTCGGTGCTGGCGACGGTGCGCCGCGACGGGCTGGAGGCGCGCGGCCAGACCTGGAGCGAGGCCGACGAGGCGGAATTCAAGGAGCCGATCCGCGCTCAGTACGAGAGCCAGGGCCACCCCTATTACGCCAGCGCGCGGCTGTGGGACGACGGCATTATCGACCCGGCCGAAACCCGCCTCGTGCTGGCGCTCGGCCTCTCCGCCGCAATGAACGCCCCGATCGGGCCGTGGCGCGACGGCAGCCGCTTCGGCGTCTTCCGGATGTAGCAAGATGGCCCGACGGCGCGGCGAAGCCGCAAAAAATGGACAGAGCCAGCGAGGCAGTGAGATGCCGAGACGCTGTATTCTCACTGTCTCACTGTCTCATTGTGAACCAGACGGCGCTGCGCGCCGGTACGCCGTCCGATCATGTTCTCCAAGATCCTGATCGCCAATCGCGGCGAGATCGCCTGCCGCGTCATCAGGACCGGGCGGCGGCTGGGGATCGCCACCGTCGCGGTCTATTCCGAGGCCGATGCCGGCGCGCTGCATGTCGCGATGGCCGACGAGGCGCGGCTAATCGGCCCGTCGGCGCCCGGCCTGTCCTATCTCGACATCGAGGCGGTGCTGCGCGCCGTCCATGACAGCGGCGCCGAGGCCGTACATCCCGGCTATGGGTTTCTCTCGGAGAATGCCGACTTCGCCGAGGCCTGCGCCGAGGCCGGCATCGTCTTTATCGGCCCGCCGGCGGCGGCGATCCGCGCGATGGGGTCGAAGGCCGCGGCGAAGGCGCTGATGCAGGCGGAGGGCGTGCCGGTCGTTCCGGGCTATCACGGCGCCGACCAGGACCCCGGCCGTCTCCTCGCCGAAGCCGAGCGGATCGGCTTCCCGGTGATGCTGAAAGCTTCGGCGGGTGGCGGCGGACGAGGCATGCGCATCGTCCGCCAGCCGCCCGAGTTCGCCCGCGCCCTCGACGGCGCCAAGCGCGAGGCCAAGGGCGCGTTCGGCGACGACCGCATGCTCATCGAGCGCTATCTCGAGCGGCCGCGCCACATCGAGGCGCAGGTGTTCGGCGACACGCACGGCACGATCGTCCATCTCGGCGAGCGCGACTGCTCGATCCAGCGCCGCCATCAGAAGATCGTCGAGGAGGCGCCGGCGCCGGGCCTCGCCGAGGCGACGCGCCGGGCGCTCGGCGAGATGGCGGTCCGGGCGGCGGCGGCGGTCGGCTATGTCGGCGCCGGCACCGTCGAGTTCATTGCAGAGCAAGAGGCCTTCTACTTTATGGAGATGAACACCCGGCTGCAGGTCGAGCACCCGGTTACCGAGGCGGTGACGGGGCTCGACCTCGTCGAGTGGCAGCTGCGCGTCGCCGCGGGCGAGCGGCTGCCGCTGTCGCAAGTGGAAATTGCTTCGAGCGGCCACGCGATCGAGGTGCGGCTCTATGCCGAAAACCCGGCGCGAGGCTTCCTACCGGCGACCGGGACGCTGCACGCGCTGCATCTGCCCCATTGCGATGACAATGGCGATGCCGGCGGCGACGGCATCCGGGTCGACACCGGCGTCCGCGAGGGCGACGTCGTGACGCCCTATTACGACCCGCTGATTGCCAAGATCGTCGCCTATGGCGAGGATCGCGCGGCGGCCTGCATGCGGCTTCGGCTGGCGCTCGCCGAGACCGCGGTGGTCGGCATCGCCACCAATCTGGACTTCCTGGCGCGCGTCGCCCACGACCCCGACTTCGCCGGCGGCGGCGTCGATACCGGTTTTGTCGAGCGCCGCCGCGACGCGCTGCTGCCGTCCCCTGCACCGCCGCCCGACTGGGTCCTCGCGGCCGCGACGCTGTCTCGCCTGCCGTCACCGTTTGCCGTAGCCGAGCCGTGGTCGCGGGCCGACGGCTGGCGGCTCAACCTGCCGCCGGCGCCATACAGCTTCGCCTGGCGCTGCGGCGAGGCCGAGCACGCTATAACCGCGGCCCGGCAGGGCGACGTCTGGCATCTTCAGGTCGACGGCCGCTCTTGCGAGGCGCGCGCCGACCCGCTGCCTGATGGCCGCCTTGGGGTCGTGCTCGACGGCGTGCGGCGGTTGGCGCGGGTCATCGCGGGCGGTCCACAGGTGTTCGTCGTTGCGGCAGGGGGCAGTTGGCAGCTGACCGAGAATGACCCGTTGCAGCCGCCGGCCGATGCGGGCGCGGCGGCCGGCCGCTTGACCGCGCCGATGCCGGGCCGGGTGGCGCAGCTGCTCGTCCAGCCCGGCGGGCATGTGCGGCGCGGGCAGCCGGTCATGGTGGTCGAGGCGATGAAGATGGAGCACACGATCGCCGCGCCGCGCGACGGCGTCGTTGCGACGGTCCATTACCGGGTCGGCGACCTCGTCGAGGAGGGGGCCGAGCTGCTGGCGCTCGCCGCCGACGATGCTCCCGCCGCCTGACCCAATCCGCCTGACCCAATCCGGCGAAATGGCTAACGATCCCCCGGCGCTGCTGCATCTGCTGAAGATGGCGGTCGGCGTCGCCTCGCTCGACGAGCTGCGCGAGGTGCGCGCGCGCCGCATCGCGCAGCTGGGCGGCAGCTGGGTCTATACCCGCAACCGGCCGCGCCGCGCCGAGGCGGTGCTGAGCGGCGGCTCCCTCTATTGGGTGATCCGCGGTCAGATCAGGGTGCGCCAGCGGCTCACCGGGTTCGATGCGAAGCGCGACGACAAGGGCCGGCCCTATTGCCTGATCGCCGTCGATCCCGAGCTGGTGCCGACTGTCCCGCGCGCCTGGCGGCCATTCCAGGGCTGGCGCTACCTGTCGCCGGCCGACGCGCCGCCGGACCTGTCGGCGGGAGCTCTGTTGCATACGGGGGAGGCGGCCGGCGACGCGCCGCTGCCGGCGCGGCTGGTGGCGGAACTTCGGGCGTTGGGGCTGCTGTGACGCCGTCGGGAGCTGGGCCGCACCGGCGCGGAGTGAAAAATTTCTGCAACAGACCCTGGACAGCGCCACGGGGGTTGCCTAAGTTAACCGTCCGCCACGGCCGTTTGCGGTCATGGCGATCCGGGCTCGGCGAGAATGTGGCAGCAAGCTGCTGTTCGCGGCGGGTGCGGAGTTGCCTGAGGTCGAATTGCCTCCGAGCAATTGCTGATTGACATTGTGTGGAAGAGAAGGGATGCGCGGGCGGCGGCGATGGGTCGTTGCTGCTCGCGGGGTGCGGGGTTTCCTGATGGGGACTTGCACCTGGAAGTAAGTGAGCGTTGTG
>JBLMXS010000277.1:0-19192 GCA_050257895.1 Thiohalocapsa sp. | reverse complement strand
CAGCTGGGCCATGGCGCGAACCCGCAATGCTCGGCGATAAAACGCGCCACCGCCGGCGGATCGTCGAGCGGCAGCAGCGGGATCGGGGCGGCGAGCGGCGCGTCCGAGGCAATCGCGACGACGTGCGGATCCTCGGGGTAGAGGAGCGGCTTGCCGAGCGCCGGCCGGTGCACTTCGAGCTTGGGATGGGGATGCCGTTTCCACCCCTCCACCAGCAGCAGATCGACCGGGCTCATCCGCGCCGCCAGCTCCTCGAGGGTGGGCTCCGGCATCTCGCGCAGTTCGTGCATCAGCGCCCACCGCCGCGCCGAGGCGACCATGACCTCCCGCGCGCCGGCCTGGCGATGCCGCCACGAATCCTTGCCGGGCTGGTCGATGTCGAATTGGTGATGGGCATGCTTGATTGTCGATACCGTGACGCCGCGAGTGCTCAACTCGGGGATGATGGCGGTGAGCAATGTCGTCTTGCCGCTGCCGCTCCACCCGGCCAGTCCGAATATCCGCATCGCCCGCATCCCCGCTTAACTTGGGCGGCGCCGGTGCCGCCTGCAAGCGCGGTCGCGCGCCGGCATGCGCCATTATCGACCCGATCCGCCGCCTGCGGGAGAGGGCGCAGCCGCTTGTGTTTTGTCCGGCTGCGGTTAACGCTATGGGCCTCGGCTAACGGGAGGCGGCGATGGCGGAGACGAGGATCGCGGTCATCGGATGCGGCGGGCGAGTCGGACGCATGCTGCTCGCCGATATCGCCGCGACGCCGGGCTGTGCCTTGGCCGGCGGCGTTGCGCGCGAAGGCAGCGCCGTGCTCGGCCAGGATCTCGGCCAGTTGGCCGGGATCGGGCCGCTCGGCATTGCCGCCGGCGACGACCCCGAAGCGCTGCTGCGCGCGGCCGATGTCGCGATCGAGTTCACCACCCCCGCCGCCACCGCCGAGCACGCGACGCTGGCGGCGCGGCTCGGCAAGCCGCTGGTCATTGGCACGACCGGCCTGCACGGTGCCGAGGAAGAGGCGGTGGGTGCGGCGGCGCGGCTGGTGCCGATCGTGTGGGCGGCCAACACCAGCCTCGGCGTCAACCTGCTCCTGGGGCTCGTCGCGCAGGTGGCGGCGCGACTCGGGCCGGAATGGGACCTCGAGATCATGGAGATGCATCACCGCGGCAAGGTCGACGCGCCGTCGGGCACCGCCCTCGCGCTCGGCCGCGCCGCCGCCGAGGCGCGCGGCGTCGCCTTCGACGAGGCGGCGGTGCGCGGCCGCGACGGCATCACCGGGCCGCGGCCCAGCGGCGCCATCGGCTTTGCCGCCTTGCGCGGCGGCGACAATATCGGCGAGCACCACGTGCTGTTCGCCGGCCAGGGCGAGCAGCTCGAGCTGACGCACCGCGCCACCAACCGCGGGATCTATGCGAAGGGCGCCGTGCGCGCCGCGCTGTGGCTGCTCGGCCAGAAGCCCGGCCTCTACGGGATGAAGGAAGTGCTGGGGCTGTGGCCGTTGAACGAAAGCGGGCAAATCGATATATTTGGATCATGATTACATCGGATCAAATCAGAGCCGCGCGGGCACTTCTGGCGTTCGATCAATCCGAGCTGGCCCGCCGCGCAAATGTCTCGATCGCGACCTTGCGGCGAGTGGAGGGAGGCGGCGAGAAGCCCAAGGCATCGATGCGAGCGGTCAAATCCATCCAGCACGCCCTGGAGGCGGCGGGCGCCGAGTTCATCGACAACGGCGTGCGCCGCCGCCGACGCCGCCGGACACCGGAGGAAGTGGCGGAACGAGTCCGCAAGATCATGGAGATTGCCCATCGCTCGGCGAAATTTGCCGCGGAAAACCCCGGCGGGTTCACGGAAGACGAACTCTACGATGAGAACGGATTGCCGGTGTGATCGTCGTCGATACATCGGCTGTAATCGCCATCTTACGAGAGGAACCAGAAGCTGAAATCTTCGCGGAAGTTATAGGTCAAGCTGAGGCCTGCTACCTGTCCGCGGTTGGGTTTCTCGAAGCGTCGATGGTGATGATCGGTCGTGGCCGAGCCGAACTGGGGAACGATCTGGAGGATCTGCTTACCGAAATGGGGATAGAGCTTGTACCGTTTGACGAACAACAAGCACGCGCTAGCCGAGAGGCCTTCGTGCGCTTTGGCAGAGGCCGGCACGCGGCACAGCTCAATTTCGGAGATTGCATCTCCTACGCGCTAGCGCGGACGCGGGCGCTACCGCTGCTCTACAAGGGCAACGATTTCGCCAGGACAGACATCATATCGGCTCTACCCGCGCCGGGGCCCACTTGCTGAAGCGCGCCGCCAGCTACGAGGAGGTCTGCCGGGGGTTCCGCTGGGAGATCCCGGGGCGCTTCAATATCGCGGTCGCCTGCTGCGACCGGCATGCCGACGGCAGCGGCAGGCCGGCGCTCGTCTACGAGGCGCCGGAGGGGCGGGTCGAGCGCTACAGCTTCGACGATTTGAAGCTTCTGTCGAACCGTTGCGCCAACGCCTTGCGCGCGCTCGGCATCGGGCCGGGCGACCGGGTCGGAGTGCTGCTGCCGCAGCGGCCGGAGACGGCGATTGCGCATTTGGCGATCTACAAGCTTGGCGCCGTCGCGGTGCCGCTGTTTGTGCAGTTCGGCCCCGACGCGCTTGAACACCGGCTCGCTGACAGCGGCGCCAGGGCGCTGATCACCGACAGCGAAAACCTCGCGAAGCTGCCGCCCCGCTTGCCCGACCTCGCAGCGATCCTCGTGGTCGAAGGGGACAGTCACGGCCATAAGCTGTTCTGGCCGACGCTGGAGCGGGCCTCGGACGCCTTCGCCCCGGTCGACACCGCATCCGACGACCCGGCCCTGATCATCTATACCTCGGGCACGACCGGCAGGCCGAAAGGCGCCTTGCACGCGCATCGCGTCCTGCTCGGCCATCTGCCGGGCGTGCAGTTGCCGCACGATTTCTTCCCGCAGCCGGGCGATTTCTACTGGACGCCGGCCGATTGGGCGTGGATCGGCGGGCTGCTCGACGTGCTCTTGCCGAGCCTCTATTTCGGCGTGCCGGTGCTGGCGCATCGCGCCCGCAAGTTCGACCCCGAAGAGGCCTTCGCGCTGGTCGGCCGGCACGCCGTGCGCAATGCCTTCCTGCCGCCCACGGCGCTGAAGATGATGCGGCCGGTGCCGTCGCCGCGAGCCCGCTTCGGCCTAGATCTGCGCTCGGTGGCGAGCGGCGGCGAGGCGCTCGGCGAGGACATCTTGGCATGGTCGCGCGAGGCGCTCGGCGTCACTGTCAACGAGTTCTACGGCCAGACCGAGGCCAATCTGCTGGTCGGCAATTGCGCCACGCTCTTCGCGGTTCGGCCCGGATCGATGGGACGCCCGATCCCGGGCCATGCCGTGGCGGTGGTCTCGCCGGAAGGCGACGCTCTGCCCGCCGGCGAGACCGGCATCATCGCGGTGCGGCGGCCGGACCCGGTGATGTTTCTCGGCTACTGGAACAATCCCGAAGCAACGGCGGCAAAATTTGCCGGCGCCTGGTGCCTCACCGGCGACATTGCGGTACAGGATGCGGACGGCTACATCTGGTACAAGGGCCGCGAGGACGATCTGATCTCGAGCGCCGGCTACCGCATTGGCCCGACCGACATCGAGGATTGCCTGATGAAGCACCCGGCGGTGCTGATGGCCGCCGTGGTGGGCCGCCCCGAGCCGGTACGCGGCGAGATCGTCCGCGCCTTCGTCATGCCGCAGACGGGAGTCACGCCCAATCCGGCGCTGGCCGAGGAGATCCGACATTTTGTCGGCGAGCGCCTCGCCTGGTATCAGGCGCCGCGGGAGATCGTCTTCGTTGACGAATTGCCGCTGACCGCCACCGGCAAGATCATCCGCCGCGACCTGCGCGGCCGGCCGTGAGAGGTTCACCACGAAGGCACGAAGGACATGGAGAACCCCACCTCTTGTCTTCCTGCGAAAGCCGGGATCATGGTTCAGCTGTCCCGGCAGCTGATAAATGGGTCCCGGCTTTCGCCGGGAAGACATATTGCTTGGTTTCTTTCCGTGTTCTTCGTGTCTTCGTGGTGAGATTGCAGGAGATCGCGAGTTGGATATTGCAGGCAAGGCCAAAGAAATCGCCCGGCTGTTCCGCGAGCGGCGGCAGATCGACATCCTGCCGGCAGAGTTGATGCCGGCCGATCTCGACGAGGCGTACCAGGTCCGGCGGCGTTTCGAGAAGATCGAGGTGGCGGGCGGGCGAGGCGCCGTCGCCGGCTACAAGATCGGGCTGACGACGCCGATCATGCAGCGCCTGTGCGGCGTTGACGAGCCCTGCTACGGCGCGATCTTCGCCGCCGAGGTGCACGAGCGCAGGGCCGAGCTCGCCGCCGCCGACTATTGCCGGCTCGGGATCGAGACCGAGATCGCGGTGCGGCTCGGCGCCGACCTGCCGGACGGAAAGGACCCCGATCGCGTCGCCGCCGCGGTCGACAGCGTCATGGCGGCGATCGAGCTGTTGGAGGATCTGCGGCACGACTACCAGCGCCTGTCGGCGGCGGCGATGGTCGCCGGCAATGTGTGGAACGCCGGCGTCGTGCTCGGGCCGCCGCGGGCCGACTGGCGCGGCCTCGACCTGGCGCGGCTGACGGCGCGCCTCACCATCAACCGCCGCGAGATCGGCCACGGGCGCGGCGGCGACATCATGGGCAATCCGCTCAACGCGCTGGCCTGGCTCGCCGATAAGCGGGCGGCGCAGGGCTCGCCGCTGCGGGCCGGTCAGCTCGTGATGACCGGCAGCATGGTGCCGATCCAGTTCCCCGTCGCCGGCGACCACGCTATCGTCGAGGTCCAGGGGCTCGGCCAGGCCGAACTCGTCGTCCGCTAAAGCTCCATCATCGTTTGTCATACCGGCGAAAGCCGGTATCCATCGGTCCAACAGCAGAGCGGGTCCCGGCTTTCGCTTTTCGCCGGGAATGCGGGTTGGTTTGAGGGCGAGCACCCCACCCCGTCCCTCCACCGCTTGCGGAGAAGGTTTTGGGGCGGCGCTGCGGCCTGAGCCGCGGAAGGCGCGGCAGTTCAGCCCCTGGAGGCGGCACCAATAACCGTCATCCCCGGGCTTTGATCCGGGGATCCACGTGCTGCGTCTCGTGGATGCCCGGGTCAAGCCCGGCCATGACGGGCAGATCGACGTCAGTTCAGGCCGTAGAGGCGGCTGACGTTTTCGTAGGTGATTTTCTTCTGCACGGCGGGCGAGAAGCTGGCGAGGTTCTTTGCCAGGACCTCGTGCGAGTTCGGCCAGATGCAGTCGGGGTGCGGGTAGTCGGCGCCCCAGATGATGTTGTCTTCGCCGACCAATGGCACGATCGGTTCGAGGTACTGGTCCTGCTGGTAGGTGACGAAGCCCTGGCGGCGGAAATAGTCCGACGGCTTCATCTTGAAGCCGAGGCTGCGGGCGCGGTCATGGTACTCGGTGTCGCAGCGGTCGAACACGTAGGGCAGCCAGGTGACGCCCGATTCGGCGAGTACGAAGTTGAAATCGGGGTATTTCTCGCAGGCGCCAGACGCCAAGAGCGAGGCCAGCACCTCCATCGTGTCGAGCTGGAACAGCGTCGAGCGCACCAGCCGCCACTGCGTGAAGACCTCTTTTTCCATCTCGGGAGTGTCGGGGGCGCGGATTGCCTTGAACCCGGTCGAATGGAACGAGATCGGGAATTTGCACTCGGCCGACGCCTCCCACACCTGGAACCAGTCCGGGTGATAGAGCGGCGGCGACACCCGCTTGAAGTGCAGGTCGCCGCCTTTGAGGCCCATCTTGGCGCAGCGCCTGACTTCGGCGGCGGCCGCCTTGGGATCGCTGTTCGGGATGATGGCCAACGGGAAGACGCGGCTGGGGTCGGAGCGCTTGGCGAAATCGGCGGCCCAGTCGTTGTAGCGGGCGTTGACCCAGATCCGCAGCTCGCCGTCGTCGATCAGGTCGTTGACCATCAGGCAGCCGTAGATGATCTCCTTTTCGAGCCCATCGCGGTCGAGATCGGCGAGCCGCAATTCCGGGGTCGTCGGACGCGGCTGGGCGCCCGGGTAGGAGTTCCACTCGAAGCCGATATCCTTCATCTCGTCGATGTGGTCGAACATGCCGCGGCTATACGGCAGGAAGCCCGGCCCGACGCCATTCCACATGCCGCGGTCCTTGTCGTCGACGAACCAGTGCTGGCCGTCGTTGCGCTCCTCGACGCGTGGCGCCAGCTTTTTCCACTTCGCCGGCGCCTGCGACGACCACAGGTCGGGCGGGCAATAGGTCAGGTCGATGTGGTTGTCGCCGGAAATGAGCTTTTGCTGCATCGGACTGTGTGCTCCTCGTCGATACGGGTCGATAGCGGTCGATCGCGCGGGTTGCGGCCGGAATGATGCAAGATAACGGCCGCCGGCGCTCGGTTTCAACCGGCCTCATCGCAACCGTGCCCGGCTTCCTGCACAACGCCGGCCGGAACACTCCCCGCCGCGGATTCGTTTCCCCAGCGGCCGTGCTCTTTGCGCGGCCAGGGAGAGGGGAGCGCGCATGACGATCGTCCGGAAGTTGCGGCGGGCCGTGCGCGGCCTGTTGCTGGTCCTGGCGGTCGGCGTCGGCGCGGCTGCCGCCTTCGTCATTTATTGCATGCTGACCCTGCCGGTGGCGCCGTCGCAGCCGGCGGAGGGCTCGCCCGGCGCGGTCATGTTCGCCAGCGGCGCCGGCGTCCCGTTCGCCGAGCGCGGCGTCTATCACGGCGACAAGCTGACCGGCGACCATCTGCCGACCGATCTCGCCAACGCCGTCGTCGCGATCGAGGATGCCCGCTTCTACCAGCATTACGGCATCGATATGCGCTCGATGCTGCGCGCCGCCGGCCACGACCTGCTCGGGCACGGCCCGCTGGAGGGCGCCAGCACGATCACCCAGCAGCTGGCTCGCCTCCTCTATCTGTCGCCCGACCGCAACATGCGCCGCAAGGTGCAGGAGATCGTGCTGGCGCTATGGCTCGATGCGCGGCTGTCGAAAAAGGAGATCCTGGCGCGCTACCTGAACCGGGTCTATTTCGGCGCCGGTGCCTATGGCGCCGATGCCGCCGCCCGGCGCTATTTCGGCAAGCCCGCGGCGGATCTCGATCTGGCGCAATCGGCGATGTTGGCGGGGCTCATCCGCGCCCCCTCGCAGCTCGCGCCGAACCGCAACCTCAACCCGGCCTTGCGCCGCGAGCGGCTGGTGCTCGACGCGATGGTGCAGACCGGCATGATCGACAAGAAGCGCGCCGCCGCCGCCAAGGCGGAGCCGGTGAAGCTGGCGGTCGCGCCGGAGACCGAGCCCAACGACAATTACTTCGTCGACACCGCCGACGCCGAGGTGAAGCGGCTGGTCGGGGCGGTGCCGGTCGACCTGGCGGTGACGACGACCTTCGACCCGCGGCTGCAGGACGCCGCCGAGCGCACCGTGCAGCGCTGGCTGTCGGGGGAGGGGGCGAAACGGCATGTGAGCCAGGCGGCGCTGTTGGCGATGGCGCCGGACGGCGCCATCCTGGCGATGGTCGGCGGCCGCGACTACAGCCAGAGCCAGTTCAATCGCGTGACGCAGGCGCGCCGCCAGCCCGGCTCGCTGTTCAAGATCTTCGTCTATCTCGCCGCGCTGGGCAGCGGCTACACCCCCGACAGCACCGTCACCGACCAGCCGGTAACCATCGGCGACTGGCAGCCGAAGAACTACGAGGACCGCTATCTCGGTCCGGTATCGCTGAAGACGGCTTTCGCGCAGTCGCTCAACTCGGTAGCGGCGCAGCTGGTGCAGGCGCTCGGCATCGACCGCGTCATCGCGATGGCGAGAAGCCTTGGCGTGCAGTCCGAGCTGCCGGCGGTGCCGAGCCTCGCGCTCGGCTCGGCCGAGGTGACGTTGCTCGAAATGACGCGCGCGATGGACACGATCGCCACCGACACGACGCTGATCGAGCCCTACACGGTGCGCAGCATCCGCTCCGACCAGTCGGCGCCGCTGTATTCGCGCCCGACGCCGCGTGTCCTGCGGCCGGCGTGGCAGGCCGCGTGGGCGCCGATGATGCGCCTCCTCGAAGCCGTCGTCAGCGAGGGCACCGGCAAGGCCGCCCACCTCGACCGCCGCGCCGCCGGCAAGACCGGCACCACCGACGACTACCGCGACGCCTGGTTCGTCGGGTTCACGACCGACCTCGTCGTCGGCGTCTGGGTCGGCAATGACGACAACAGCCCGATGGACCGTGTCGCGGGCGGCGATATCCCGGCGCGGATCTGGCACGATTTCGTCGAGGAAGCCGAGCACATCCTGGCGACGCCGGCGGCGGCCGGCGCGACCGCGGCCGGCGGGCTGACCGGCAGCACGCTCGCGCCGTCCGCGGCTGCGGCCCGGCCGCGCCTTGCAGCGGCGGCGGCGGCGCAGCTCCCCTCGGCGCTGCACGGCCGGCCGACCGTCATCGATTCCGGCACGCTGCTGCTGCACGGCGTACGGGTCCATCTCGACGGTGTCAAGGGGCTCTCCGGGGCGCCGGCGCGGCAGCTCGCGAGCTATATCGGGGATCGCGAGGTTAGCTGCGAGCCGGCGGAGGACGGCCAGGGCGGCCAGAGCGGCCAAAGCAGAGACCGCGGCAAGGGCGGCGGCGCGCGCTACCACTGCAAGCTCGGCGAGTACGATTTGAGCGAGGCGGTGCTGCTCAACGGCGCCGGTCGTCTCGGCGAGGACGCCGACGCGCGGCTGCGCGCCTTCGAAGACCAGGCGCGCACCGCCGCCCGCGGCATCTGGCGCCGCTGAACAGTTCCGGGTCGGGTTGAACACCCGAGACCGTCATGGCTAGGCCTGACCCGGCAGCTGTCTCTAGCGGTGGCTAGCGAGGAATTCGGCGCGGGCTAGAGCACGGTGCAGGGCCAGCCGCTCCTTGTACGTCAGCGGGTGTCGCGCGCGCCCCGCGACCACTTTCGCCGGCAGCGGCAGGCCGCTATGCGCGATCAGCTGCTGCAGGTGCGTCAACAGGTGGTCGAACCCGCCGCCGTCGAGGGTCCAGGTGCGCACCGGGCCGCTGTCGAGGTGGATGAAGCCGGAATGCGGGTACCAGCCGACGCCGCCGCGCGCCATCGCGCGCGCCGCGTGCATCGCATCCTCGAGCCGGGTCTCGAGCCGGATGTCGATGGCGCGGCCATAGATGTGCTGGCTGTTGTCGGCGACGCCGAAGGTGGTGCGCGCCAGCATCGCGTTGGTGGCGCGGGTGCGGTAGGCCGAGAGGATCCTCGCGCGGCTGGCGCCGACCGCGTCCATCACCGCCGCCAGGAAATCGATGACGCCGACGTCCATCGCAATGCGCTCGCCTGAATGATGGTCGCGCAGGAAGGTCGAGAGCTCGTCCATCGCGACGGCAATGGGGCCCTGGTCGTCGCGATAGGGGCCGTCGAACGACTCGCCGGTATGAACATTGACGAGGCGCAGCCGCCGCAATGGAGGCGGCGCCGGCGCGGCCCGCACCGCGCGGCTGCCTGCGCTGCCTGCAAGGAACCCGGCTGCCACGGCAAGAAAAAGCCTGCGGTCCATCCCGGCTAATTAAGCAGCAAGGTTTCCCGAAGAAAAGCCCAGTGGCGCTCGACCGCTTGTCGCGCCGGGATTGTGGTGCCAAACTGTCGCGCGTCGCTTTAACATTCCGCAATTGCGCCGGATTTTCGCAGGTTCATTGGGATGCAGCTCAAGCCGCCGGCTGGCGCGCAGCACCCGGCCGAACCGGCAGCACATCGCACCAGCGCGGCGGCTGAAACCGCCGACGCGCAAATGGCGCTGGTCGATGAGATGCGGCGCCTGCGGGTGCTGGTCGCGGTGGCGGACACGGTGACGCAGCGCCTGTCGCTCGATCATCAGCTGCCGCGCCTCATCGACCTGATCCTCGAAGCCTTCGACGCCGACCGGGCGGCGCTGTTCCTCTACGACCGCGACAGCAGCGAGCTGATGTCGCGGGTGCTGCGCGGCGAGGGGATCGCCGAGATCCGCATCCCGGCGACCGCCGGCATCGCCGGCGCCGTCTTCACCAGCGGCGTCGCCGAAATCATCCCGGATGTCTACCGCGATCCCCGCTTCAACCCGGAGATCGACCGCAAGACCGGCTATCGGACCCGGAACATCCTCTGCGTGCCGTTGCGCAACCGCGACAGCGAGGTGATCGGCGTCACCGAAGTCCTCAACAAGCGCGCCGGCGACTTCAGCGACGCCGATCTCGGCTTTGCCGAAGCGATCAACCGGCATGCCGCCAGCGCGCTCGAACAGGCGCTGCTGGCCGAGCGGCTGGAGCAGGCCCAGCGCGAAGAGATCGAACTCTTGACGATCGTTGAGGCGATCTCGACCGAACTGCATATCGACGTCCTGTTCACCCGCATCATGGCGGCCGCGACGCAGCTGCTCAACGCCGAGCGCTCAACGCTGTTCCTCTACGACGCGAGCAAGGACGAGCTGTGGTCGCAGGTCGCCGAAGGCACCGGGCAAACGCAAATCCGCATGCCGTCGCGGACCGGGATCGCGGGCGCCGCCTTCACCGACGGCGAGGTGCAGGCGGTGCCCGACGCCTACGCCGACCCGCGCTTCAACCGCACCTTCGATCGCGAAAGCGGCTACCGCACCCGCAACATCCTCGCGGTGCCGATCATCGACAAGGCCGGCGAGCGGCTCGGCGTCGTGCAAATCCTCAACAAGCGCGGCGGTGGCTTCACGCCGATCGACCTGCGTCGGGCCAAGGCGTTCTGCGCCCAGATCGCGATCGCGATCCAGAACGCGCAGCTGTTCTCCGACGTGCTGGCGCTGAAGAACTACAACGAAAGCATCCTGAAATCGCTGTCGAACGGCGTCATCACGCTCGACCAGCATCTGAACATCGTCAAGATCAACGAGGCCGCCGAGCGGATCCTCGGGCTCAGCGCCCAGGAGGCAATCAATCGGCCGGCCTCGCAGGTTTTCGGCAACCGCAACGCCTGGGTGACGCGCAGCCTCGACTATGTCGCGACGATGGGCGCCTCCGACTACCACGCCGACACCGATTTCGAGCTGCCCGACGGCGCCGCCGCGGCGATCAACATGACGGCGGCGCCGTTGTTCGAGACCGAGGGCAAGCCGATCGGCTGCATGCTGGTGATGGAGGACATCACCCGCGAGAAGCGGGTGCGCAACACGATGGCGCGCTATGTCGCGAAGGAGGTCGTCGACCGCCTGCTCGCCAGCGGCCAGGATTTTCTCGACGGCAACGCCCATGTCGCCACCGTCCTGTTTTCCGACATCCGCCGTTTCACCTCGCTCGCCGAGGCGATGACACCGCAGGAGACGGTGGCGATGCTGAACGACTACTTCACCAGCATGGTGGAAGTCGTGTTCCAGCACGGCGGCATGCTGGACAAGTATATCGGCGATGCGATCATGGCGGTGTTCGGCACCGCGCTCTCCGACGTCTCCGACGCCGATAACGCGCTCGTCGTCGCCACCGAGATGATCCGCGAGCTCGCGCGCTTCAACGGGCAGCGGCACCAGCGTGGCCTCGAGCCGATCGCGATCGGCGTCGGCATCGCGACCGGCGAAGTAGTGGCGGGCTCGCTCGGCTCGCGCCGGCGCCTCGAATACACCGTCATCGGCGACAACGTAAACCTGGCGGCCCGGCTCGAGGGCGCCAACAAGCACTACGGCACAACGGTGCTGCTCGCCGCCTCGACCGTCGAGGCGCTGCGTTCGTGCCCGCTGTTGCGGCGGATCGACCGCGTCCAGGTCAAGGGAAAGTCGCAGGCGACGATCGCCTACGAGGCGATGGACCATTACGACCCGGCTCGCTTCCCCCGCCTGTCGGCGCTGATCAGCGCATACGAAGCGGGGCTCGACTGCTACGAGCGGCGCGATTGGGCTCAGGCGATCCGCTATTTCGCGGATGCGCTCGACATCGTGCCGACCGACCAGCCGTCGAAGATCTTCATCGACCGCTGCCGCTACTACGCCGAAAACCCGCCGCCGGAGAGCTGGAACGGCGTGTGGATCATGGACGACAAGTAATCCGCGCCGGGGCAATCGCCTTTGAAAGCCCCCCTTGATGGGGCTTGATGGGGGAGGGTTGGGAGGGGGTGGTCGGGCCGCTTCCAATCAATTCATCCAGCGGATTAGGTGGAGGCGTCACCCCCACGCCACCCTCCCCCATCAAGGGGGAGGGGTTCGGCGTCACAGCCGCGTCGACAGCCAGATTGCGAGGCGCGAGCCGGTCTTGACCACCGCCGAGATCAGTTCGTAGCCGAGCGCCTGGCTGGCGCCGTGCTCGATCGCGACGGCGCGGTGGCGCAGCTCGTCGGCGCGGAATTCGCGGATCGTGTCGTGCAACACCGGGTCGGAGCTGGCCAGGCGCTCGGCTTGGTCGCGGTAATGCTCGTCGATCACCTCTTCGACCGCGACGGTGCAGGCCATCGCCGCGCGCTCGCCGAGGAGCGCAGTCGCCGCCCCCAGCGCGAAGCCCGCGACATGCCAGAGCGGCTGCAGCAGGGTCGGCCGCACCTGACGCGTCCGCACTAGCGCCTCGAATTGCGCCAGGTGGCGCTGCTCCTGCTCGCCCATGAGCCGGACTTCCTCGCAGGCCCGCCCGCGCGCCCAAGGGAGTAGCTGCGCCGCCGCCAGCTGCCCGTCATAGATCCGCACCGCGCCGTATTCGCCGGCATGATCGACGCGGATCATCGCCGCGACGTCGACCTCGCCGGGTCGGTCAACAGGCCGGTCGCCGGGCAGATAAGGCGGCCGCACGCCGCTCATGCCGGCACCGCCGAACGTGCGGCGCGCCGGCGGGTGCGCACGAAGACGACGCCGCACAGCGCCGCCATCGCCAGCGAGGCCAGCAGGTTCCAGCCGGCCAGCGAGACGCCGAACAGCGACCACTGCACCTGGTCGCACAGCACCGGCGCGGTGCCGAGGATCTGGCGCTTCATCTCGTCGAGCGTCATCGCCGCCGGGTTGCCGCCGCCGGTGGCCGTGCAGGCGCTCGGCCCCGCGAACCAGTGCTGCTCGACGCCGACATGGTAGAAGGCGAAGGCAGCGCTGACGGCAAATACGGCGCCCAGCGCCAACGCCAGCCACGGCAGCACGCCGCGCCGGCCGCCGGCCAACAGCGCCACCAGCGAGATCGTGATTGCGATGGTCCATGGCCAGCGCTGCAAGAGGCACAGCTCGCACGGGCGCAAGCCGCCCCAGTATTGCGACATCAGCGCCGTCACCAGCACGAGGGCGCTGGCCGCCAGTATGCAAGCAGCGAAACGGCGGGTCGTCAGCATCATCGGCTATAGATGGCGCCGATCCCGGCAGCGCCAACCGCGGCCGCTGAAGCTCAGCGCCACAGACTCTCGGTGGCGATGCGGGCGCCTTCGGCGAGTGCCGCGAGCTTGGCCCAGACGACCGACGGTGCGACCGGGTTCTGCTGCGCCGCAAACGTGGCAAAGCCGCAATCGGCGCCGGCGATCGTCCGTTCGCGGCCGACGATTGCGGCGACGTTGCAGATGCGCTGCGCGATCAGCCGCGGATGCTCGACGAAGTTGGTCGTCGAATCGAGACAACCCGGCATCATCACCTTGTCGTCGGGGATCTTGGCGGCCTTCAGATCCGCCCATTCGTGGGCGTGGCGCGGGTTGGCCGCCTCGAACAGGAACCCGGCCGGGCGCGCCCGCATCGCCGTCGGCAGCACGCTCGCCAGCGCGATATCGTGGGTGTGCGGTCCCTCGTAATTGCCCCAGCAGATGTGCATGCGCATCGCCTCGGGCGGGATGTTGCGGGTGGCGTGGTTGAGGGCGGCGATGTTGCGGTCGGCGATCCGCAGGAACTCGCGCTCCGACAGGTGCTGGTACTGGTTGTGCCGGGCCGAGCCGAGATCCGGCGCGTCGATCTGCAGAATAAAGCCGGCGCGGTGGATCGCCTCGTATTCCTGCTGCAAGGCCTCGGCCAGGGCTTCGACGTAGGCGTCCTCGTTGTTGTAGTAGCGATCGGGGACGAACTTGGTCAGGACCCCCGGCGAGGCGGCGTTCATAAAGGCTTCGCGCGGCTGGGCGGCGTCGCAGGCGGCGCGCAGATTGGCGAGGTCCACCTCCAGCGGATGGCGGTCCTTGTAGTTGACGGGGCCGATGCAGCACGGCACGACCGCCGCGTTGAACCATTGCGAGCCGGTGCGGCTCCGGCGCAGCCACTCGGCATAATCGGGATGATCGGCGATGTCGCGGTGCTGGCTGGTGACCGGCGGCCGGCCCGCCTCCGCGCCCGGCGCCGCGCCGATGCCGGCGAGCCGATGGCGGACGTAGAAGGTGTAGGAGATCTTGCTCTGCTCGCCGTCGCAAACGCTGTCGATGCCGAGTTCGACCTGCTTGGCGACAACCTCGCGCACCGCCGTCGCGACACGCGCCTCGAACGCCGCCGCGTCGAAATCGTCGCCGCGCTCGCGCGCCTCGAGCAGGGCCAAGAGATCGGGCGGCCGCGGCAGGCTGCCGACATGCGTCGTCAAGATGCGGTCCCGGCTGAGCATCATCGCGGCGCCTCCGTGTGGGAAGCTGCGATCGTTTCACGTGCGCCGGCGGGGCGCAAGGCGAGGCTCAGAAGAACTGGTAGAGCAGCGGCGGCACGGCGCCCGGATCGAGCCACACCAGCACTACACTCGCGCCCAGCATGAGGGCGTAGACCGGCGCCTCGAAGCGCGATGGCAAGAGCGTCGGGAGCCTGGCTTGCGTCGCGGCGTCGACGGCCGTGCCGATGAGGATCGTCGCAAACACCAGCGCGGCGGCGACGGCGAGCGGGCCGACCGCAATCGCCGCCGGCGCCGGCAGCCAGAAAAAGCCGAGCGCCAGCACGAAGTAGCCGACGGCGGCGGCGCCGGAGAAGGCGGAGTAGACCGGCCGCTTCGTCATCGCGGCGTAGCTGCGGCGGCCAAACCGCGCCGTCATCGCCACCTGGAACAGCTTGTTGATGCTGACGCCGGCGCCAAGCGCCAGCCCGTAAAAGGCAAACCGCAGGCTCGTCCCGTGCCAGAGCCCCATCAGGAAGAAGGTCAGGAAATAGCCCACCGCGCCGAGATACGGAACGAGGGCGGGGCGGTCGAAGCGGCTGAGCAGCGCCTTGACCGCCGGGTTGAAGACGTAAAGCTTGAACCAGTCGGACAGGCTGATGTGCCAGCGCGACCACAGGTCGAGGAAGTTCGCGCTGAGCCATGGCCGAGCGAAATTTTGCGGCAGCTGCACATCGCACAGCCCGCCGACGCCGCGCACGATGTCGGTGTAGCCGGCGAAGCTCAGGTAGAGATAGACGCCAAACGCAACGAAGGCCGCCGCCATGCGTGGCGCCGACGATGTCGCAGCCGCACCGCCGGCCCAGCGGAAAACGGCGAACGCCGCCGCCGCGAGCACTGTGAACTTGAACAGGCCGGCGATGATGCGCTGCAGGTCAGCCCGGCGTTCGGGGATGGACAGCGGCGCCGTCGGCCGCGCCAGCTCGGCGGCGAAGTCTTGCAGCCGCTGGATCGGGCCGGCGAGGAAGGTCGGAAAGAAGAACAGATAGCAGAGATAATCGCGCCAGCGCAGCTGGTCCGGCAGCTCGCCGCCCTGGGCGTCGACCAGCAGGTGCAGGATGCGGAACATGACGTAGGAGAGGCCGAGCGTGCGCCCGAGCTCGACCCCCGGCAGCCAGAGGGTTCCAGGCGCCAGCCAGCGGCTCAGCAGGAACTCGCCGATGATGCAGAGGATTGCGAGGGCGAGCAGCCGGGCGCTGCGGCTGGCGGCGACCGCCGACAGCAGGAGCCGGCCCGAGACCGCCATCGCCAGGAGGCACATCCCGTCGCGCGGCGTTGCCGTCGCGAGCAGCGCAAACACCAGGCTCAGCGCCGCCAGGATGTCGGCGCGCCTCGCACGCAGCCGCGGCACCCGCAGAAGCAGCACCGCCGCCAGCGCGACGAGCAGAAACGACGGCGCGACCAGCGACATCAACGACCGGCAGACAATCCTTGCGGCTCATGCGTTCGCCCTCCCGCAGCGCCGGGAGGCCGATCGCCGATGGCGGCATCATACCCGATCGGCGCGGCGATGCGAGCGGGGCGACGGGCATCTGGCGGGCTTGTCGAGCTCCATCTCGACAAGCCGCCGCAGGGCGGACAGGGCGACCCGGCGCCGATCGTCGGCAAGCGCTTCGGCGTCGGCCAGGAGATCGACCAAAGCGCCGCGCCGCAGCGCGCCGGACTTGCTGACGGCGCCGGCAATCAGCGCCATGCCGATCCAGGTCCCGAGCAACAGCTCGCGGATCTCGCTACTTCCCTCTGCCATTGCGCCTCGTTCCTGGCGAAAAACCAACCTCACTGCGCAATGATTCCGACAGGCAAATTAATATTTGCTTGCTATGGCATAGCAACCGGCCCGATTGCATTGGATACTACTACGATATCAACAGTATTGTTGAAAGTACGGAGGATCCGGTTCCCTGCTGTCGGCTGAAGCGGCGGCAGGTGTCCGCCCAGTCATTCCGCCCGGTTATTCCGCTGCCGGGGCGACGGCGGCCGCTTCCCAGCCGGCGATGTTGCCGGCGCTGGCGAGCTGCGCTTTTGTCAGCGCGTTGATGTCGCGCTGGAGGCGGTCGACCTCCGCGAAATCGTATCCCTGGTCGTAGAGGTAGGCGAGGTACCACAAGCTGGTATCGGGATCGATGTGGGTGCTGCCGCCGATCGCCTGGAAGATGTCGAGCTTGATGCGCGCCGCCTCCTCGTGCGTCATCGTGTTGTGCGCCCACTTGCCGCCGTCGCCGGTGAGGCCGTATTCGGCGCGGCGTTCGTGCACCGCGGTGTGCGGCATGTAGAAGAATTCCTTCAGCGAATAAAACCGCACCCCGTTGTCGCGGATGAAGTCGACATTCTGCTGGATCGTCGCGTCGGTCTCGCCGGGGAAGCCGAGCACGAAGGCGGCGAGGTAGGGAATGTCGTACTTGTTGAGGAGGTTGACGCCGCGGGCGAACTGGGCGGCGGTGGCGCGCTTGTTCATGTTTTTCAGGACCGCGTCGCTCGCCGATTCGATGCCGAGATAGACGCCGGCGCAGCCGGAGTCCTTCATCATCCGGATGTCGTCCTCGTTGGTGTACTGCACCCGCAGAAACGAGAACCATTCGAAGCGGTACTCGGCAAAGATCCGGATCAACTCGCGGAAGCGGTGCGGCGGCACGTTGAACGTGTCGTCGATAAAGATGATGCGGTCGATGCCGGGGATCTGCATCACCGAATCGAGATGCGCCCTGACATGTTCCGATTGCACCGTCGTCCACGGGCCGGCGGTCGTCGGGTAGGAGCAGAAGGCGCAGGCAAACGGGCAGCCCGAGGCGGTGCGCAGCTGGATCGTGCGGTTGAGGAACGGCAGGTGGTGGCGGTGCCAGGTCGGCGGGCACTCGGCCAACGACAGCAGCGGTTCGTGCCACTTCTTGCCACCGGCCGCGAAATCGCCGGCCTTAAGCTCGCCGTCGATCCTTGCCAGATTGGCGACATCGGCGACATCGCCGGCGCCCCGCCGCGCCAGTAAGAGGTCGCGGAGGTCCGGCTCCGAGTTGAAGGCGTAGAGCACGTAGCGGATGCCGAGCCGCCGCATCCGCGCCGCGAAATTCTCGGGGTCGCCGTTGATCGTCTCGGCGTTGGCGAAGGCGCCGCCGAGCACGATCTCCATCGCCGGATCGAGCCCGCGCAGCCGCCGCGCCACGGTGCCGATCTCCTTCCACGACAGATAGAAGGTCGACGAGATGCCGACCAGAGGCGGCCGGCGGCAGGCGCCATAGGCCTCGCAGAACCAGTCCCACTCGGCGTCGAGATTGTTGATGACGCGGACATTGAGGCCGAATTGCGCGAGATAGTTGACGAGGTGCACGCCGGCCATCGACGGCAGGTTCCAGATGTTGAGCATCCGCCGCCGCTCGGGGTATGGCGCCTCGTCGAAGAATTGGCCGAAACGGCGGTGGTTCAGATAGTCGAGATGCGAGCGGAAGCCGCCCCGGTAATGCACCATCCGCGGATAGACCAGCGGCTTGAACAGGTCGATCCGGTCGAGCGGCAGGCGGCCGAAGCCGTCGTAATCAATGACGTTCGACTGGGTGACGAGGATCAGGTCGAGATCATGCATCGGCCGCTTCCTCGCTCAGGGGATCTGCGATGAGACCGACCGTCAGCTTGCCGCGCGCCAGCGGCGTCAGCGTCTCGGCCTCGACGATGCGCAACTCGACGACCGCCGAGCGCACCGCCTCGGAAATCTGCACGATAGTGCCCCGTACCTTGACGCGGCTGCCGGCGACGACCGGCGCTGCAAACGACATCCGCAGCTGGAGCAACAGCGCGTCGCGGCCCGGCAGGTACATCCCGACGAGGCGAGAGGCGAGCGCGCTCAGATACGCACCGTGCGCGACCGGGCCGGGAAAGCCGCGGCGGCGCGCGAAATCGGCATCGATGTGCAGCGGACTGAAATCGCCTGAGAGGGCAGCGAAGCGGTCGATGTCGGCGGCCTCGACGGTCACCTCGAATTGCGCGCTCTGCCCGATGGCGAGGTCTGCGAGCGCGAAGTCTTCGGCGGCAGAATGCATCACGCAGCCCCTTCGCGCCTCGAGGTGCACACGCTGCCACAGCATTCCTGCCCGATCAAGCGGAGGACCCGGCGGGGCGGCGTCACATCCGAGAACGGGTTATTTGCGGCGAAGGAACCGCAGTCCCGGGGGACGGCATCAGCCCGCGACATCGGGTGGCTGGCGCGTTCCGGAGCGAGCCTGTATCGTCGGCGCGCCTGGCCATCATCGTCGCCATCGGGGGGTGCAGTTGGACGCCGGGAACAGCGCTTGCGGCCGCGACCGCGTCGCCCGCGCCAGAGCCGAGGCCTTGGCCGGCAACCATCGGGCGGCCTTCGCCCTGCTGCGCGAAGCGGTGACGCCGGACGATTGCTATGTCGACCAGGCGCGCGCCGCGCGAGCGCTGGCCGCGCTCGACCTCGGCGCGCTGCCGCTGCGGCCGCTGCCGCTGGCGCTGGTCGCCGGCAGCACGCTCGAGCATTTCGCGCCGGTCCTGCGCTTGTGGCTGGCGCGCGCCGGGTTCGCCGCCGAATTCATGCTGACCCCGTTCGATACGGCGGCGGCTGCGGTGCTCGATCCCGACAGCGCGCTCTACCGCTTCCGCCCCGACATCGTGTGGCTGTTCGGGACCCATCGCGACG
>JBLMXS010000276.1:0-14264 GCA_050257895.1 Thiohalocapsa sp. | reverse complement strand
CAGCGTCGTCGGGTTGTTCGGCGCGTGCTTTGTCGAGAGCGGCGGCAGCCGCACGGCCGCCCGCATCGGCCAGCCGGTGCGGGTCGGCGACACGGTCGACGTGCCGGCCGGGGGCAAGCTGAAATTACGCATGGCCGACGGCTCGGTCGTCGCGGTTGCCGCCGGCACGCGGATGACGATCGCCACCTACGCCGTCGATGCCGCCGGCCATCGCCAGGACGCGCATCTGTCGCTGGCGCAGGGGCTGTTGCGCTCGGTTGTGGCTCCGACGCAGCCTCCCGCCGCCTTCGAGGTCGACACCGCGGTCGGCGCCGCGGCCGTGCGCTCGACCGACTGGTTTGTCGAAGCCTCGCCCTCGTCGATGCAGGTCGGCGTCCTCAGCGGCAGCGTCAGTATGACGAGCCGCGCGACCCGCCGTGCGGTGACGATCCCGGCGCATTGGGGGGCGCGGCTCGAGAGCGGCCGCGATCCGGTGCCGCCGCGGCTATGGAGCCAGGCGGAATTCGACGCGGTCATCGCCCGCACCAACGTGCCGTAGGGGCCGGTGCCGCGGTTGCCGCGATTGCGCCGACTACCCGGGCGGCGCGTGGCGTGGCCGCGCGGGCTGCGCGAGGCGGCATTGTCGCTGGCTGTCGCGCTGGCGGTGCTGTTCGGCCTCGGTCAGCACAACTCGACGCTGACCCGCGGGCTCGAGACGACCTCGCTCGACCTGCGCTTCCGGCTGCGCGGCCCGCTGCCGCAGCGCCCCGACGTCACCGTCATCATGGTCGACGATGCGAGCCTCGCAAAGCTTGGCCGCTGGCCGCTGCCGCGCCGCCTGTTCGCGACCGCGCTGCGCAAGCTCGATGCCGCCGGCGCCGCCGTCGTCGCCTTCGACCTCCTGTTCGCCGAGCCGGAAAAGCCGGTGCCGGCAGCGGTCCGCGACGCCGCCAAGCGGGCCGCCGACGCGCTCGCTGAGGCGCCCGACCAGCGTTTGCACGGCACGCTGGCACAGATCGCCGCCGACAATCCCGACGCCGACCTCGCCGCGGCCCTGAAAGCGAATGGCAAGGTGCTGCTGCCTCTTGCGTTCTCCCGGTTTGGCGGGACCCCGCAGGAGGCGCCGCCGGTATTGGCCGACCAGGTCTACCAGAAGCTCCTCGAGAGCCCGACCGAGCCGTTGTTTCCGCTGCAGCCGAGCGCCGCCTTGCTGCCAATCCCGGAACTCGCCGCGGCGTCGGCCGGGCTCGGCCATGTCGCGATCGCTTTCGACCGCGACGGCGAGCCGCGCTACGACTATCTCGCCTTGCCGTTCGCCGGCGATTTCGTGCCGTCCTTGCCGGTGCGCATCGTTGCCGCCTATCGCGGCGTGCCGTGGTCCGATGTCGGGCTGGCGCTCGGCGATTCGGTCGAGATCGGCGACATAAGGATGCCGACCGACCCGGCGATGCGGCTCGTCGTCAACTATCGCGGTCCGCTCTGGCAAGGCACCGCTTCGTTCCAGGACCTGCTTACGGACAAGATCCCGCCGCAGCGCCTGAAAGGGCGGATCGTGTTGATCGGCGCCTCGTTCACCGGCAACGCCGACGCCTACCCGGGGCCGTTCGGCCAGACGCCGATCCCCGGCACCGAGCGCCTCGCCAACATCGTCGACACGATCCTCAGCCGCGACTTCATCCGCGAAAGCCCGCCCCCTTGGCCCTCGATCGTCGCTGGCCTAGTCGCGGCGCTGGCCGTGGCGATCGGCGTCGCCAGCGCCTGGCTGCCGACGCGGCTGGCGGCACTGGCCGGGCTGCTGCCGGTGGCCGGCTGGCTTGGCGGCGCCCAGCTCGCCTTCCAGCACGGGCTGTGGCTGCCGCTGGTCAACCCGGTCGCCGCGCTGGTTGCCGCCACTGCGTCGGTGCTGCTGTTTCGCTACGGCTTTGTCGACCGCCAGCGGCGCCTCATCCAGGGCGCCTTTCGCCACTACCTCGCGCCCGACCTGGTGAACCAGCTGGCGGCGCATCCCGAGCGGCTGCAGCTGGGCGGCGAGACGCGGATGCTCAGCATCATGTTCTCCGACATCCGCGGCTTCACCTCGATCTCGGAGAGCTTCAAGTCAAACCCGCAAGGGCTGAGCCGGCTGATCAACCGCGGTTTCCTGACGCCGATGACAAAGCTGATCATGGCGCGCCGCGGCACGATCGACAAATACATGGGCGATTGCATCATGGCGTTCTGGAACGCGCCCGTCGACGATCCCGGGCACGCCGACGACGCCTGCGGCAGTGCGCTCGCGATGCTCGCCGAAATCGACCGCATCAATGCCGGCCTCGAAGTCGAGGCGCAGACGGAAGGCCGCCCGTTCCTGCCAATCCATATCGGCATCGGCGTCAACACCGGCGAGTGCGTCGTCGGCAACATGGGCTCGGACGAACGCTTCGCCTACACCGCGATGGGCGATGCGGTGAACCTTGCCTCGCGCCTTGAAGGGCAGAGCAAGACCTATGGGCTGTCGCTCATCGTAGGTGAGACGACGTGCGCGGCGGCGCCGTCATGGGCGGCACTCGAACTCGACCTGATCGCGGTCAAAGGCAAGGAAGAGGCGGTGCGGATCTTCACGCTGCTCGGCGACGCCGAGCATGCTCAGTCGGCCGAGTTCCGCGCCCTGGCCGAGCCGCACGACGCGATGCTGCGCGCCTACCGCGCCCGCAACTGGGCGGCCGCCCGCACCGCACTGGCGCAATGCCGCGGCCGTGACGTGCGGATGGCCGGGTTTTACGACCTCTACGAGGAACGCCTCGCGTATTTCGAGGCGAACCCGCCCGAGCCCGACTGGGACGGCGTCTTCGTCGCCCTGACGAAATAGCGGCAACGAATGTCATTGCGAGGGAGCGAAGCGACGAAGCAATCCCGACGAGGTTGCTTCGCTTCGCTCGCAATGACGCGATCAGCCCTCGTACCCGGGCGTCGACAGCATCGGCGGGTCGCCGACTTCGACGGTGGTGGTGCCGTCGAAGCCGTTGAACTGCGTGCGCAGGCAGCCGCCATAGGCGCCGAGCTGCCCCAACTCGATCCAGTCGCCCTCGTCGATATCGGCCGGCAGCAGAAAGGGCCCCTGCATGCGGTCGGCGCTGTCGCAGGTCGGGCCGAACAGCATGAAGGGAAGCTGCGCCGAGCCATCCTCCTCGGCCGCGCTGTTCGGCCGGATGCGCCGGGCCGGAAAGCGGAAGCCGGGTCGGCCGGCGTCGCTGAGGCTGCCGTAGACGCCGTCATTGACGTAGAGCGCGTCGCCCCGCCGCAGCTGCACCTGCACGACGAGCGAGCCGCCGCCGGCGACCAGCGCCCGCCCCGGCTCGGCCCACAGCCGCACCCCCTCGCCGAACTGCGTCGCCGCGCCGTCGCGGATGGCGGCGACGAAATCGGCGAGTGGCGGTGGCACGATATCGGGATAGCTGACCGGGAAGCCGCCGCCGATATCGAGGACGTCGATCCCGACGCCGGCCTGCGCCGCCGCCTCGGCGGCGAGCCTGATCGCCCGAGGATACGCCTGCGGATCGAGGCACTGCGAGCCGTCATGGAAGCAGATCCCGAGCCGCGCCGCATGCGGCCGGGCGACCTGCAGCAACGCGGCCGCCTCGCCGATCGCGGCCCCGAACTTGCCGGACAGGTCGTAGGCACCGCCCTGCGCCACCGCCAGCCGCAGGAACAGGCCGAGAAGCGGCGGCGTCCCGACGAGGCCAACCGGCACCGTCTCCTGCAGGATCTTCTCCAATTCGTCGCGCGTGTCGAACGCGAAGTCGCAGACATCGTGCTGATGGAAGGCGGCGCGGATCGCCGGCCGGTTCTTCACCGGATGCATGAAGTGCACCTCGGCGCCCGGCACGACGCGGCGCACCAGCGCGGTCTCCGGCAGCGAGGCGCAGTCGAAATGCTTGACGCCGCCTGCCCACACCGCGCGCAGCACGCGCGGATCGGGGTTGCACTTGACGGCATAGAGAACGTCGCCGGGAAACGCTGCGGCAAAGCGCGCGGCGGCGGTGACGATCGTCGCCGGGCGCAGGCACAAGAGCGGCTCCGCCGGCTGGTCGCGGCGGACAATCGCATCGACCGAAGGCAACGCCGGGCCCAGCGCCGGTCCGGCGGCATGCAGCGGGACAACGGGGGCTTTCGCCATCGCACGATCCTCCCTTGACAAGGAGGCGACGCCGGCGCGGGCTCAGATGCCCGGGGCCGGCGACAAGTCAAAATGATGATGCCGCGGAGCGATGCGCTCCGAAGCGTCAGACGCCGAGAAACTCAGATCGTGCGAGGTCTTCGCATCGCGTGCCGCATAACCGTTTCCCTTAAGGAAATGCCGACCCACTTATGGCCGGCCCTGCCAAAAAGGACGCGTTACGTCGTAGCAGCACCCCAGAGGAAACCCGGAGTTCTAGGCACGTGCGATTGCGTCGGAGCGGTTAAATAGGCGAGTTTGCCGGCGATGCAATCATTTTTTGGAAGTGCGGCCGAGGAGACCGCAAGATCACCCGCCCCAGTCCAGAAAAAGCCCGATGTCGCCCGGCTTGCCGCCCGGAAAATCAAGGACTCGCGCCACCAGGTGAAAGCCGCGGGGCTTCAGGTCGCGCTCCCACCGCAAATATATCTCGGCCGCTTCACCGCGCAGGCTGCGCGGCCACTCGACAAGCCCGGCATTGATGGCGCGGCCGCCATCGCTGCACAGATCGCTGGGGAAGCGCAGCAGCCGGAATTCCTTTTCGCCGCGGCCGGCGGCTTCGCGGGCTTGGTGCATCAGGGAATTCCATTTGGCGTCGCGCACATGCTCGTCGATCAGCTGCTCGACCTTGCGGCGGCGGCGTTCCCGGGCGGCCTGCCGGGCCGCCACCGCCTCCTCCGCCTTATGGTGCTCGAAATCGACCATCAGCGAGCGGAAATCGGCGACGTTGAGACCGCCCTCGGCGACGGCACCGGCAGCCTCGCCGGACCCGCGATCCGACTCGCGGCGCTGGCCATGCTGGCCGAAAAAATGCTGATCGAGAGCGGCCAGCGCCTCGCTTAATAAGCTGCGCGTGCGCGCGACATGCGGTGCCGCGCCATGCGGCGCAGACACGTCCTGCGCCAGCACGCGCAGCAGATCGGCGCGGCTGACAATCCCGACGATCCGGCCGTCGCTCACCACCGGCACCCGCTTGATGCGGTACTGCGCCAAGAGCGCCGCGATCTCGGCGGCCTCGGTGGTCTCACCGATGCTGATGACCGGCGTCGACATCACGTCGCGGGCGGTGCGCTGCGGGTGGTGCAGCCGCGCGAGAAAATCGTCCGCCGGCGGCGCGCTGTCGGCCAGCAACGCCAGCCACCAGTCGCGCCGCACCCGGCGCTCGGCCTCGCCGCGGCCGATCAGATCGCCCTCGCTCACCATCCCGATCACCCGGCCGGCCGCATCGACGACCGGTGCGGCGCTGACCTGGCGCTGCAGCAGAAGCTGCGCGACATCGCGGATCGGCGTCTCGGGCGAGACGGCGACGATATCGCGGGTCATCAGGTCGCGGGCCTGCATCGCTCCGCTCCAGGGTTCAGGGAGTACCGGCGGTGATCCAGCGCCGCGCCTCGTCGCGTTCGGCGAGCGGAAAGACCCGTAGCGGCCCCGGCAGCACGAAGCCGAATGCATTCACCGCCAGCCGTATCCACTCGACATCGGTGACGCACGCCATTCTGTCCCAGCGCGACAGATGGCCGATCCCGACCCGGAAATCCTCCCACACGGCGCCGGCTTCGATGCCAGAGAATTGCGCCGTCACCTCGTAATACACGCGTAGCTTCGAATGAAGCTGCAGCGCCGCCTCGACCGCCGGGATCAGCACGTCGCGGTAATCCTCGCGAGTCACGTGCCCCTCACAGGCAACCGCCAGGACATTGTCGGGAAAGCCGGTCAGCAGCCTGATCATCATGCCCTCTCGGTTTTGCCGGCGGGCGCCAGCACGGCGAGGTACTCCCACGCCATCGTCGCCCCGGCAAGCGCGGTGATTTCGGCGTGGTCGTAGGGCGGGCAGATTTCGACGACGTCCATGCCGCGGAAGTCCAGCCCCTTGAGGCGCCGCAAAATCGCTTGCGCCTGCCAGCTGGCGAGCCCGCCGATCTCGGGGGTGCCGGTGCCCGGCGCGAAGGCCGGGTCGAGCGCGTCGATGTCAAAGGTGAGGTAGGCCGGGGCGTCGCCGACGACGGCGCGGATGCGCTCGGTGGCGGCGCGCGGCCCCTGTTCGTGCACATCTTCGGCGTAGAGGATGGTCACGCCCTTGCCGGTCGTCCAGTCGTGGACGTCGTTGTCCATCGGCGAGCGGATGCCGACCTGGACGGTGCGCCGCGGGTCGATGAGGCCCTCGCCGATCGCATGGTAGAACGGCGATCCGTGCCCGAATTCCTGGCCGAAGCTTTCGGGCCAGGTGTCGACATGCGCATCGAAATGGACCAGCGCCACGGGGCCCGTCCGCGCCGCCAGCGCGCGCAGCAAGGCCAGCGTGATCGTGTGGTCGCCGCCCAGCGCCACGAGATGGCGCAGCGGCTTCGCCTGCGCCTCGATCGCCGCCAGTGAGCCCTTGATGTCCCCGTGGGCGATCGCGAAATCGCCGATATCGGCTATGTCGCCGGCGCCGGGGTCGCTGCGGCTGACCGGGTGATCGCCGTCGACGAGCATGCGGCTGGCTTGCCGGATCGCCGCCGGCCCGAAGCGGGTGCCGGGCCGGTTCGAGGTGCCGAGGTCGTAGGGGATGCCGGCAATGCAGATCGCGGCATCGCGGTCGCTGCGTTCGAGGCCGAGAAAGCTCGGCCGCGTCATAAACGTCGGAACTGCGGTCATGCCCTCTATATGGGAACCGTAAAGGAACCGCGTAGGGCGGATAAGGGCGGCAGCGCCTCCGTCGCGCCGCGCAAGCCACCTCCCCCGCCATGCGGGGGAGGATCCCAATAAGGAGACCCCTACACCCGCTCGATCACCGTCGCGATGCCCTGGCCGACGCCGACGCACATCGCGACCAGCGCGTAGCGGCCGCCAATGCGCTGCAATTGGCGGGCCGCCGTGAGGCAGATGCGCGGGCCGGAGGCGCCGAGCGGATGGCCGATCGCGATGGCGCCGCCGTTGGGGTTGACGCGGCTGTCGTCGAAGCCGACCTCGAGCCCGCGCAGGCAAGCCAGGACCTGCGACGCGAAGGCCTCGTTGATCTCGATGACGTCCATGTCGCTGATCGACAGGCCGGCCCGCTCCAATGCCTTCTTTGCAGCCGGCACCGGGCCGAAGCCCATGATGCGTGGCTCGACGCCGGCCACCGCCGACGACAGGATCCGGGCAACGGGCTTCGCGCCGGCCGCCTCGCCCGCCTTGCGGCTAGCGACGATCATCGCCACCGCGCCGTCGTTGATGCCGGAGGCGTTGCCGGCCGTGGTCACGCCGTCCTTGAACAGCGGCCGCAGCTTGGCGAGCGCGGCCATATCGGTGCCCGGACGCGGATGCTCGTCCTCGCCGACGGTCACTGGCCCGGTACGGCCTGCCGGCACCTCCACCGCGATAATCTCGCCGGCGTAGAACCCGTCGGCCTTGGCGGCGGCGTATTTCGCCTGCGAACCGGCCGCGAAGGTGTCGGCCTCCTCGCGCGTAATCTGGTACTCGCGGGCCAGATTGTCGGCAGTTTCCGGCATCGTGTCGGCGCCGTAGCGGCCCTCGACCTTGGGGTTGGGGAAGCGGGCGCCGATCGTCGAGTCGAACACCTTCGCCTCGCGGCTGAACGGGCTCTCCGCCTTGCCCATGACAAACGGCGCCCGGCTCATGCTCTCGACGCCGCCGGCGACGAACACGTCGCCCTCGCCGCAGGTGATCGCCTGCGCCGCCATCGCGATGGCGTTGAGGCCCGAGCCGCAATTGCGCTGCAGGACGGAGCCGGGGATCTCGATCGGCAGCCCCGCGACCAGCGCCGCATGGCGCGCGATGCAGCGGCTGTCCTCGCCCGCCTGGTTGGCGCAGCCGACGACGACATCCTCGATCTTGTCAGCCGCGAAACCGCTATCGGCGACGACCTTGGCGATCACCGAAGCGAGCATGTCGTCGGGCCGCAACCGCGCGAGCGCCCCGGCATGGCGTCCGAAGGGGCTTCTCAGACCGGTGTAGAGATAGGCGTCGAGCGGCATGGGGACGGCTCCTGTCGTAGCGTGGGTTGGGCGCAGTGAGGCGCGCCGCCGCGATGCTGTCAAGCGCCAGTGCGCGGCGGAAAGGGCGGTTCGGGCGGGAGGCCGTGACGACTGCCTCTTCCCTCTGTAATTCCAGAAAAAGCGTGTGTCAGACATGCTTGCGCACCGTACGACCACCCGCCGTGTGGGGCTCCATCCAATGCGCTGCAAATTGCTGGAACGCGATCTCGACGCCCGCGTTATTCCCGCAACGATTGCTGCGGGAGGAACCTGACGTGAACGGCTTGATCTACCTTATCGGCCTGATCGTAGTGGTCCTGTTCATCCTGTCGTTCTTGGGTCTGCGCTAAGGCGCAGAGGAAGGGGTAGGACGATGGAAAGCTCGGACCGCGTCCCCGCGGCGGTGGAAACAGGCAACATCTTCCTGAGCTGGACTGCTGTTATTGCCGGAGCAATTCTGGCTGCCGCGTTATCGCTCGTGCTGGTAGCCTTCGGCTCCGCGATCGGTCTCTCGGTCGCCTCGACTGCGCCGACATGGCGCGACACGTCGGCGACCCTCGCCGCCCTGTCCGGGCTCTATCTGCTGCTGACTGCTGCAGTCAGTTTTGGATTTGGCGGCTACATCGCCGGACGCCTCAGGACGCGCTGGAACGCAACGCTTCATAACGACTTTGTCGAGTTCCGCGATGGAACTCACGGCTTGGTATCCTGGGCTCTTGCCGTCGTGATCAGCGGCGTCGCCGCCGCAATTATCGCCGCGACGGTGGCATCGAAGGCGGTACCGCCGGCTGCGGCACCGACCGCGAACGCCGGAGAGGCGCTGATCGCTTTTGATCTCGACCGGCTGTTCCGCTCCGAGCGGCGTCCGCAAGGGGACCTGAACTACAGCCGCGCCGAGGCAAACCGCATCCTGTTGGCGGCCACCAGCCGCCAGGGCATTAAGCCAGACGATCGCCCTTATCTTGTCCGCCTGGTCGCGAGTCAGACCGGCATCGCCCAGTCCGAGGCTGAGAAGCGGGTCGACCAGGCCCTTGAAGCGGCCCGCATAGCGGTCAAGAAAGCGCGGCAGAGCGGTGTTATTCTCGGCTTCTCAATAGCCGTTTCGCTGCTGCTCGGCGCTGCTGCGGCTTGGTACGCGGCGTGCCTTGGAGGACAGCACCGGGATGCGGCCGGACCGCCGCTGCGTTGGGATCTCGCGCCAACCGGGCGCTGACCCGCGCCTACTCGCGGACCGAGGTTATGCCTCCGGAGAAGCGGTTGCGGTTGCGGCTGGCGATATAGCAGCGACTCTCCAGGCGCTCCAGCACCAACCGGTATCCGCGCATTGGGAAGCCGGCCGCCAACGGCAGCTTTGGCGATATGCGGTTAGTTGCATCCCTTCGGAGCAGTATCGGGCACCGAAAGCGCCGATGCACCTTCTCCACGATGCGGCATTCTCACTATGATCGGGGATGATCCGAGCCGTTGGGAGCCGTGCTCGGGCTCAAGAGGGCCGCGCGTGGCGCAACCGCATTCGCACGATGAGCACGCCCATCCGCATGTGCATTCGCACGCGCCCGCGGATTTCGGCCGCGCGTTTGCGATCGGCGTGGCGCTCAATCTCGTCTATGTCGCGGCGGAGGCGGCGCTCGGCGTCGTCACCGGCTCGCTGGCGCTGCTCGCCGATGCCGGCCACAACCTCAGCGACGTGCTGGGGCTGGGCCTGTCGTGGGGCGCCGCGGTCCTCAGCCGCCGCCAGCCGAGCCAGCGCTATACCTACGGCCTCAGGTCCAGCTCGATCCTGGCGGCGCTCGCCAACGCCATTATCCTGCTGGTGGTAACGGGCGGCATCGCCTGGGAGGGGGTGCGCCGGCTGAGCGAACCGGTCGCCGTCAGCGGCGGCATCGTCGCCTGGGTGGCGGCAGCCGGGATAATCATCAACGGCGGCACTGCGCTGCTGTTTGCCGGCGGCCGCGACCGCGACCTCAACGTCAGGAGCGCCTTCCTGCACATGCTGGCCGATGCGCTGGTCGCTGCCGCCGTCTCCGCCGCCGGCATCGCGATCGCGCTCACCGGCTGGCAGTGGCTCGACCCGGCGATGGGGATCCTGGTGTCGGCGGTGATCGTCTACGGCACCTGGGGCCTCTTGCGCGATTCGATGCGCCTGGCGCTCGACGCGGTCCCCGAGGGGATCGACGCCGCCGCGGTGCGCGACCACCTCGCCGCGCTGCCTGGGGTGCGCGAAGTGCATGACCTGCACATCTGGGGCATGAGCACGACCGAGACGGCGCTGACCTGCCATCTGGTGATGCCCGGGGGGCATCCCGGCGATGCCGAGCTCGCCGCCTTGGCGCACCGGCTCGACCACCGGTTCGGCATCCACCACGTGACGATCCAGATCGAGCTCGGCGACAGCGCGGAGGCCTGCGCCCTGACCCCCGAGCACGTGGTGTAAGCGGCCGATTGCTCCGTCGCGGTCTGTCCTTATACAGTCGCCGACCTAATCTTTGTGGTTAGTCACCTTCCTGGGGGTTCTGATGTTGAGGGGACGCAGTCTCGGCCGCGTCGTGACGTTTGCGCTGCTGGGCGGGCTGGCAATGCCGGCGCTACCGGCGCGGGCCGACGGGCTCAGCCGCTTCGAGGCCGCAGTCAAGAAGGCCGATCCCGGCACGCTGACCTACAAGAACGCGAAGTCGCTCGGCGACAACGGCTTCCTCATCGAGGACGTGGTCCTGACGCCGCCGCCCGAAAAGACCGGCGCCAAGACGGAGCCGGTCGCGATCAAGCGCGTCACGATAGAGGATTTCGACTTCGCCGCGGTCGACAAGGGCCGGCCCCCCAACTTCCTCAAGCTGCGCGCCGAGGGGATCGCGATCGCCGACAAGCCGGTGGAGGGCGTCGATCTCGCGCAGATGGCCGGGATCGACAAGCTGAGCGCGGACTTCCAGCTCGATTACCGGCTTGACCCCGAGCGCAAGACCCTCAACGTCAACCGGGTCGAACTCGATCTCGCCGGCCTCGCTCGCATCGAGGTGTCATTTGTCCTCGACGGCGTCAGCGTCGACGAGCTGGCGAAGCCCGACGCGGCGATGAACGACGCGACGGTGCGCACCGCAACGCTCGCCTTCGAGGACCGTTCGCTCCTCGCCAAGGTATTGCCGGCCGCCGCCAAGCTGCAGAGCACCGACGCCGATGGGCTGGTCAAGATCGGGACCGAGGCGCTGAACGGCATGCGCGCCGGCCAGGGGCCGCAGGCGCTTGCGGCGATCGACGCGCTGGTCTCCTACATGACCGACTACAAAGGGCCGAAGGGTCCGCTGAAGATTACGCTCAACCCGCCGGCCAAGCTGTCGGCCGCCGCCGTCTCGAATGCGAAGACCCCGGACGAGGCGATCAAGGCGATGGGGCTCGTCGTGTCCTATGCCGGCACGCGGCCGGGTCCGACACCCATGTCGGCCATCGCTGCCGGCGGCGCCGTCGCCTGCAAGCCGGGGTCGCGGCTGTTCGCGCTGCACGAGGAGGCCTACTGGTCGGTGACGGTGCGCGATGCGACAAAGTCCGGCGACAAATGCGTCGCCCGCATCGACGGCGGCAACGACGATGACATCGTCTTCCCGCTTGCCGAGGCCCTCGCCTGGTCGATCGACGGCCCGAGCAAGCCGGTTTCCGGGTGCATGAGCGGGGCCCAGGTGCTGGTGTCATACAAGGACGGCGGCTGGTACCCGAGCAAGGTGACCGCCAAGCCGGCCGCCGCCGGCAAATGCCCCGTCAAGTACAACAGCGACGAGTCGGAGGAAGTCGTCGAGTTGAAGCGCGTCCGCCAGCTCGATTAGGCTGCTCCGTCTCATCCCCGGGCTTGACCGTGTCAAGGCCCGGCTATCACGGCTCACGATCGGCGTTTGCCGACGCGGCTGGCGGCCACCAGCACGGTGCCGGCCAGCGCCTCGCGGTCGGCGAGGCTGAGCATTAGCGTCGGGGCCAGCACGACCGGCAGGTCGAGGCCGGCGACCGCCGCCGCGTCCGCCTCGTCCGCGATGTAGACGTCGAGGAAATCGCGGTAGTGCCGGGCCGGCGTCGCGGCGTCGACCGGCAATCCCAGCTCCGCCATCATCTTGGCGGTCGGCCCCTTGACGGCGGCGCCGGCGACGATCGGCGACACCGCGACGACCGGCGCCCGGCATTGGCGCAAGGCCGCGCGCACCCCCGGCACGGTGAGGATCGGGTCGATGCTGATGAACGGATTGGAGGGGCAGATCACCACGGCGCGCAGCTCCGGATCAGCCAGGGCGGCGAGCAACTCCGGATGCGGCCGCGCCCCCTCGGCGCCGGCGAAGTGCAGCTCCAGGACCACCGGCTCGCAGCGCAGCCGCACGAAATAATCCTGGAAGTCGAGCCAGCCCTGCGGCGTCCGCAGCCGCGTGCGGACGGGGTCGTCCGACGCCGGCAACAGGCGGGCCCGGATCCCGAGCCGGCGGCGAAAATCGTCGGTGACGGCGGAGAGGCTCTCACCCGCCCGGCGCCTGCGGGTACGCTCGACATGCGTGGCGAGGTCGCCATCGCCGAGGCGGAACCAGGTCTCACCGCCAAGCGCCGCCAGCGCGGCCATGAAGGTCCAGGTCTCGCCGCGGCGGCCCCAGCCGAGCTCCGGATTATCCTGGCCGGACAGCGCATAGAGCAGCGTGTCGAGATCGGGCGAAATCGCGAGCCCGAGATGCTCGAAATCGTCGCCGGTATTGGCGATGACCGTCAGCCTGTCCGACGGCAGGATCCGGTAGAGCCCGAGCGCCAGCTTGGCGCCGCCGACGCCGCCCGACAACGCCAGCACCGGCCCATCAGGGTCATTCATCTCCCCACTCCGGACCGCCGGCATCTTGCCGGCAATGCCGCCGGGACGGCGGCGGTCCGACCTCCACAGTTCACCGGAAGAGGTCGTTCTCGGGAACGCGCACCAGCGCCGCCGCCGGCCGCTCGGGCGCCGACCAGACGAGACCGCGCACCAGCACGATCGGCGTCGCCTCGTCGGCCTGCCCCTGCACCAGCGAGGCGGCGGCCGCGATCTCGTCGGCAAAGGCGGTCTCGGTGACTTCGAGGATGCGGCCGAACAGGTCCGGGTGGCCGCGCCAGTCGATCAACGCGGGCAGCCCGGCGGCGCCGAGCGCGATCCCGACCGTGCCGCAGCGAAACGGGCGGCCGAAGCTGTCGCTGACGATGACCGCCAAGCGCTTGCCGGTTGCTCTTTCGAGCTGCGCCCGCAGCGCTTCGGCCGAGGCGTCGGGGTCGACCGGCAGCAGCAGCACGCGCTCGGTACCGTCCTGCGGCGCGACGTTGGAGTGGTCGAGCCCGGCATTGGCCATCACCCATCCGCGGCGATGCTCGGCGATGACGAGGTTCGGGCGGTGGCGGACGATGCGTCGCGACTCGGACAGGATGATTTCGACCAGCCGCGGGTCCTTCTGCACCTCGACCGCAAGCGCTTCGGCCTGCGGCGACGGCTCGACCCGCGAGACGTCGACCATGCGGCCTTCCGCCTTCGAGACGATCTTCTGCGCCACCACCAGGACGTCGCGGTCGGCCGGCTCCAGCCCAGCCGCCGCGTAGGCGGCGAGCGCGATTGCCGCGAGGTCGTCGCCCTCACGCACCAGCGGCACGTCTTTGAGGCCGGTAATCGTCAGTTGCGTCGGCATCTGCCTACCCAACAGCCATCGTCATTGCAAGGGCAGCGAAGCAATCTCGGCCTCGCTGCGTGCGCGTCGGGATTGCTTCGTCGCCTTGCGGCTCCTCGGAATAACGATGATGCCCAACGGTCACCCAAACGCCTTGCGCAGGCGGGGCAAGACGTCCTTCGCGTAGAGCTGCAGGAAGCGCGCCTGGTCCGGACCGGGGGCGTGGAACACGAGGTGGCGGAAGCCCAATTCGACATAGGGGCGGATTTTCTCCACCTGCTCGTCCGGGTCGCTCGAGACGATCCAGCGGCTGGCGGCGCGGTCGAGCGGCAAGGCGTCGGCCAGACGCTCCATCTCGACAGGGTCCTCGACCCCCGTCTTCTCTTCCGACGACAGCGCCAGCGCCGCCCAATGCCGGGTCAATTCCTTGGCCTCTCGCGCGTCGGTGTCGAACGACACCTTGACCTCGATCATCCGCTCGATGTCGGC
>JBLMXS010000275.1:0-2752 GCA_050257895.1 Thiohalocapsa sp. | reverse complement strand
ATCGGAGGCGAGATTTCAGGCGGCGCGTGCGGCCAGTCGAGGATCGCCAGCAGCGGCAGCAGATGCAAAATCAGGGAGCCGAGCGATCCCCACGTCAGGCGGCGTTCGACCGGTCGCGGCGGCGTTGGGGCGAATGCGACGCGCGAGGGGTCGAGCCGCATCGGCCCGTCGGCAAGGACGATCTCCCGTGGCAGCGGCGCTGTCGGTTCGTGTCGGCCGTCATCAGGGAATGCGGTCTTGTCGACTGCGAGATAGCTCGCATTGGGGAGGCCGATCAGCCGCAGGCCGCGTTTGCCCTGCGCGCTAGACACCCGGGCTTTCCTCGATCATGGCGGGAGCCGGTATCGGATCGCGGACCGCTCGACACTGCCGGGGAGCCCCGACCCGCGCTGCCCTCGCCGCCAAGGATGCCCGAATAACGGCCTTCGCGGCAAGCAAGGAAGTCAAGCCCGCGCGCGGCTTCCGCAGCTCGATCCGGGCTGGCATCGGCAGTCCGCGACATCGTTTATGAGCTGAACGGACGCCGCGGAGGACGCACGCATGCGCAAATTTTTCGGCCCTACCGGTTCCATCAGCCGCATCACCGTCGAGAGCCGCGCCCTGGAAAACAACATGCTGGGCGATCCTCGGGTGCGTGTTGTCGATATTTACCTGCCGGCCGGGCACAGCGGCGAGGGTCTGCCGTTGCTGGTCGACCTCGCCGGCTTCACCGGCAGCGGGCTGTCCCATACCAATTGGGTCGGTTTCCGCGAGAACCTGCCGGAGCGGCTCGACCGGCTGATCGGCGAAGAGAAGATGCCGCCGGTGGTCGTCGCGTTCCCCGACTGCTTCACGCGGTTGGGCGGCAACCAGTACGTCAATTCGGCGGCGATGGGTGCCTGGGAGGACTTCCTGCTGCACGAGATGCTGCCTGCGATCGAACAGCGCTTCGGCTGCGGCGGCGGCGGCCGAAGGGGCGTGTTCGGCAAGAGCTCCGGCGGGTATGGCGCGATCACCCACGCATTGCGCCACTCCGACATCTGGTCGGCCGCCGCCTGCCATTCCGGCGATATGGGGTTCGAGCTGTGTTACCTGCCCGACATGCCGGCGGTACTGAGGGCGCTTGCCGGCGCCGACAACTCGATCGAGCGATGGTGGAACCAGATCGAAGCGGCCAGGAAGCACCCGGACGGCGCTTTCAAGGTCATCAACGCGCTGGCGATGGCCGCCAGCTATGACCCCGATCCGACGCAGTTCCTCGGCATGCGGCTGCCGGTCACCTTCGACACCTGCGAGGTGATCGAAGAGCGCTGGGCGAACTGGTCACGGCACGATCCCGTCATCGCGGTCGAAAGCCAGGGGGACAATCTGCGTCGGCTCAAAGCGCTCTACCTCGATTGCGGCGAAAAAGACCAGTTCAACCTGCTCTACGGCGCCCGCCGCTTCGTGCGGCGGCTGAACGGACTCGGGATTGCGCATCGCTACGAGGAGTTTCCCGACAACCATACCGGCGTCGATTACCGGATGGACGAGAGCCTACCTTTTCTCGCACGGGCGCTGTCAGGCACCGACAAAAGGGCAGGGGCGGCAGCCGACTGCCGGTGACGGCGCGCGCTGCGCGCTGTGCGTCCTGCGGCAAGATAGCGCGTCTTAGACATCTGTAATTGACACTAACACATCGTCTTTGGCTATTTGGACATTAGATATGATGTCCACGATATGATAACTGCCGCCCAACTCCGAGCCGCACGGGCGTTGCTCGGAATCGATCAGCGCCGGCTTGCCGAGCTTTCCGGGCTCTCCGTGCCGACGATCCAGCGCATGGAAGCAAGCGACGGCGTGATCCGCGGCAACGTCGATTCGCTGATGAAGCTGGTCGGGGCACTCGACGCCGCCGGCATCGAGCTGATTGCAGATGGTGCCGTGAGCACCAGCGGCGGCCGCGGCATCCGACTGAAGGGAACATCCTGACGTGGCCGAATTGCTGATCGCGCTCGGATTGCTGCTGACCGGCGCGCTGGCTGCGGTCGCGCTGCGTTCGCCGGGTTGGCGGCAGGTTGCCGGCCAGGCAGGCGCGGTCGGGGGGTCGCTTGTCGGCCTGGAAGCGGCCGTCCGCATGCTCGTTGCGGGCGGCGCCGAAAGCATCACCGCGACGTGGCCGATGCCGGGCGGCGGTCTGCACCTCGTCATCGACGCGCTATCGGCGTTCTTTCTTCTGCCGGTTTTCGGGCTGACGCTGGCGGCCGCACTCTACGGTCGGGCCTATCTCTCGGCGCGCGAAGCGGCCGGCGGCGCCGGCTGGTGGTTTCACCTCAACATGCTGACCTTCGGCATGGCGCTTGTTGTGGCGGCGCATGACGGGCTGCTGTTCCTCTTGGCCTGGGAGATCATGGCGCTGGCGCCGTTCTTCCTCGTCGTCCTCGACGACCGGACGGCGGCGGTCCGGCACGCCGGGTGGACCTATTTGGCCGCGACGCATCTCGGCACCGCCTTCCTCTTGGTGCTGTTTGTCGTGCTCGGCGGCGTGGCCGGCAGCTCCGATTTCGACGCCTATCCGGCAGCACTGCGCGCCCATCCCGAATTAGGCTCGGCGATCTTCCTGCTCGCGGTCATCGGCTTCGGCTCGAAGGCGGGCATCATCCCGGCGCATGTCTGGCTGCCCGAGGCGCATCCGGCGGCGCCGAGCCATGCCTCGGCGCTGATGTCGGGAGCGATGATCAAGATCGGCATCTACGGCATCGTCCGGATGCTGACGATGCTCGGCCCGCCGCCG
>JBLMXS010000274.1:0-13343 GCA_050257895.1 Thiohalocapsa sp. | reverse complement strand
TGGCGGTGGTGCGGCTCAAGGCCCGCGTCGTCGCGCTTTCGGCGATGCGGATGCTGGGCGGCAGCATGCTCTGGGCGATCGACTTCAGCTCGGCGGTGGCCTCGGCGACGCTGTGGCCGGGACGCGGATCGGCGCCGAGGGTTGCCGAATTCATCTGGTCGGTACGCGACAGCACGGCGGCGCCGGCCGACCACGAGATGCGAATGAGCGAGCGCAGCGGCACCAGCTCGCCGACGCGGCCGGTCAGGAACACGTCCTGCAGCGAGGCGGCGTTCGCCTGCAATTTGCGCGGCAGCTCGATGTAGACGTTGTAGATGTTGCCGCTGTAGGTGAAGGTCGACGCGCGCTGGCCGCCGAGCAATGACTGGATCGTCGTCGCAACGGCGCTCACCGGCACCCCGAGATCGGTCGCCGAGGCGCGGTCGACCTCGACATTGATCTTCGGCGTATCCATCCGCAGATCGACGGTGACGTTCTGCAGGGACTTGGCGTCGCGCGCCGCCGCCTGGACCGCGGCCGCCGCCTTCGCCAGCTCTTCGTAGCCGCCGGCGGTCTTAAGGATCCACTGCACCGGCTGCCCCGCACTGGTGCCGGCCAGCGGATCGGCGGCGAAGGTCGTCGGCACCAGGCCCGGCACCTTGTTGAGGCCCTCCATCATCGAGGCGGTGATCTGCGTGGAGGTGCGGCTGCGCTCGCTCCACGGCTTGAAGACCGCGATCGCCATCGCCTGGTTGCGCAATGGTATGCCGAGCATGACCAGCGTGTTGGCCACCTCCGGCTGCTTCGCCATGATCGCCTCGGCCTCGGTCGTCCACTTTTCGAGGTAGCCGAGCGATGCGGTCGGCGGTCCCTCCAGCTTGACGATGGCGTAGGCTTCGTCCTCCTGGGCCGACATCGACGCCGGCAGATGGCCCGCAATCGCGACCGTGCCGGCGACCGCCGCCACCGTCAGCCCGACCACCAGCCAGCGGTGGTCGAGGCAGCCGCCGAGCAGGCGGCGATAGCCGGCCGCGAGCAGCGCCATCCCGTGCTCTACGGCGGCGGCGAAGCCGCGCGTCGACTTTCGCCCGATAACGCGGGCGCACATCATCGGCGACAACGTGCGCGCGATGAAACCGGACAGCAGGATGCTGATCGCCAGGGTGAAGGCGAATTCGCGCATGATCTGACCGGCGACGCCCTGCGCCAGGCCGAGCGGCACGAACACCGAAGCAAGCGTGATCGTCATCGCGATGACCGCAAAGCCGATCTCGCGGCTGCCGAGGAAGGAGGCGTCCATCGCGCTCATGCCGGCGTCGACATGGCGCTGCACGTTTTCCACCTCGACAATCGCATCGTCGACCACAAGGCCGATCGCCAGCACCATCGCCAAGAGCGAGAAGATGTTGATCGAGAAGCCAAGCTGGTCGATCACAAACAGCGTGCCGACCAGGGACAGCGGGATCGTCACCAGCGGCACCGAGCTGTCGCCGAGCGAGCTGAGAAAAAACAGGACGACCGCAAACACCAGGACGGTGGCGATGACGATGGTCTTCTCGACCTCGTCGACCGAGGCCTGGATCGACACCGCGGTGTCGAAGGCGATATCGATCGTCATGCCGCTCGGCGCCGCCTGCCGCAGCTCCGGCAGCATCTCGCGCACCGCCTTGGCGATGTCGATCGGGTTGGCCGAGGATTGCGGCACCAGCCCGATTGCGATGGCGCTCTTGCCGCCGTAGCGGAACGAGGTCAGCGTCTGGTCGGGGCCGACCTTGGCGTCGCCGACGTCGCGCAGCCGGACGGTGAACCCGTCCTTGCCGCGGCGCAGCACCATGTTGCGGAATTCCTCGACGTCGTCGAGCGCTGTGTCGACCAGCACCGAGACGTTGTCGTCTTCATGTTTGATCTGGCCGCCCGGGGTGGCGATGTTCTGCTCGGCCAGCGCGTTCGTGACATCCTGTACGGTGATGCCGTAGGCGGCCATGCGCACCGGGTCGAGCACGAGGCGGATGGCGTATTTGCGCTCGCCGATGATCTGGCTCTGGCCGACGCCGGGAATCGTCCCCAGCCGCGGCACCATCTCGCGGCGCACGAAGTCGGTCACCGCCATCTCGCTGAGCGCCGGATCGGTGACCGCGAGGTAGAGCACCGGCTGGCCGTCGGTGCTGATCTGCGTGATGACCGGCGATAGGATCCGCGGCGGCAGCTCGGGCTGCACCTGCGAGACCTTGGCGCGGACGTCGCCGACCACAGTCGCCGGGTCGGTGCCGGCGAGGAAATTGACCTGGACGGTGCTCAGTCCCTGCTCGCTCGTCGAGGTCATCGAGTCGATGCCGGCGACGGCGCCGATTGCCGCCTCGAGTCGCGCCGTCACCTGGCGCTCGACCAGCTCCGGGTCGGCGCCGGGGAACGCCGTCGTGACCGTCACGCTGGGCAAGACGAGGCGGGGAAACTCGCGGATCTGCAGCCGGTCGATCGCCCACAGCCCGAGGATCGCCAGCATCAGGTTGAGGACGATGGTGAAAACCGGCCGCTGGATGCAGAAGTTAGACAGCCACATCAGCTGCTGCCTTTGGCCTCCGGCTGCTCCGGGACAATCGTCACGCGATCGCCCTCGTGCAGCCGAAACTGGCCGACCGTCACCACCTGATCGCCGGCCTTCAGCCCGGCCAGCACCTCGACCAGATTACGGTCGGCGATACCGGGCGTGATGGTGCGCTTGTGCGCGATGTCGTTGTCGTCGACGAGGTAGACATAGGCCCCGCCGAGATCGCGCGAGACGGCGATGTCGGGGACGACCAGGGCGTTGGGGTGGACATCGAGGTCGAGGCGGACCCTGGCATAGAGGCCGGGCCGCAGCTGGCTGCCCGAATTCGGCACGACGGCGCGCAGCAACACCGAGCGCGTGTCGGTCGAGACGGCGGGGTCGATGAACGACAGCTTGCCGTTGACCGCAGGGCCGTGCGCCTCCGGCAATTCGACGTATACCGGCATATCCTCGGTGACGCGCCCCGTCACCGAGCTCGGCATGCGAAATTCGATCCGCAGCTGCGAGGTGTCGTCGAGCCGGACGATGTTCTGGCCGCTGTTGAGAAAGGCGCCGACATCGACCTTGCGGCGCCCGAGCGTGCCGCGAAACGGGGCGCGCAGCGTCAGCTCATCGAGCCTTTGCAGGTCGATCTGCAATGTCGCCTGCGAGGCGGCGGCCTGCGCCTGCGCCTGCTCCAGCGAATAGGTCGAATCCAGGCCCTGGCTCTGCAGCGACTGCGTGCGCTTCAGGTTCTGCTGATGGGCGCCGGCCTGGGCGCGGGCCGACTGCACTTGCGCCTGCGCGATGCGGCTGTCCATCACGACAAGCGGGGTGCCGGCTGCCACCTCCTCGCCGTCGGCGAACAGGATCTTCTGGATCTGCCCCGGAGCGTTCGGCACGATCTCGACGCTGCGCACCGGCACGAGATTGCCGTAGGAGGTGACGCGATCGGCCATCGAGGCAGTGCCGACGCGGGCCGTCGATACCGGAACGACAGTTGACGCAGTGGCCTTGGGGACCGGCGCCGGGGCGGTGTGCAGATAGCCGCCGACGCCGGCGATGATGATGGCCAGCAGGACCGCCGCCATCCACCAACGTGCCCACCGGCGTTTCACATGTGCCTCCGCCGCTGCGCGGCGGCCGGCCGTGACAAGCCTGCCGCCCGCAAAGGTACTCGCCAACCGCGCCGGCAACTAAGCGCATCACCTTGCGCAATGTCAACGGCAGGACAGGGTTTACGCCACTCGTCCGCAGAATCTCTGCCGCTGTTCTTGAGCTTTCGTGGCTTGCTCTTCACCGGCGGTAGAAAAACGGCAGTGCCGGGTCTCGCCGGCAAGAGGCGCGCGGGTCCCGAAAGGCGCTGGCGCCGATCGGGCGGCGCTCACATACTTGGCGCAACAGCATTGCGGGAGGGGCCGGATGACGGGCGAGACGCGGCGAATCACGGCGCGCGACTTGAAGGCGCAGCTGCACGATGGCGGCGAGATCGCGGTGCTCGACGCCCGCGAGGAGGGGGTGTTTTTCCACCGCCATCTGCTGCTTGCCTCGTGCGTGCCGCTGAGCCGGCTGGAACTGCTGGCCTCCGACCTGGTGCCGCGACGCACTGCCCGGATCGTATGGTGCGACGACGGCGATGGATCCGCGAGCGCGGCGGCGGCGCGGCTGCGGGGCTTCGGCTACTCCGACGTCAGCGTGCTCGACGGCGGCCTTGCCGCTTGGGAGGAAGCCGGCTACCGGCTCTACAGCGGCGTGCATGTGCCGAGCAAGGCGTTCGCCGAGGTCGTCGAGGACGAGGCGAAGACCCCCCATATCTCAGCCGCCGAGCTGCAGCAGATGATCGCCGGCGGCGCCGACATCGCGATCTTCGACAGCCGCTCGTTCGAGGAATACCACAACAACAGCATCCCCGGCGCGATCAGCGTCCCGGGCGCCGAGCTGGTTTATCGGTTCAGCGATCTGGCTCCGTCGCCCGATACCACGGTCATCGTCAACTGCGGCGGCCGCACCCGCAGCATCATCGGCGCGCAATCCTTGATCAGCGCCGGCTTCCCAAACCGCATCATGTCGCTGAAGGACGGCACGATGGCGTGGCACCTCGCCGGGTTCGACGTTGTCAGCGGCGCCGCCAGGCGCCCGCCTGAAGTTTCCGCACGCGGTCTTGCGGCGGCGCAGCAGGCGGCGGCGCGGGTCGCGGCGCGCTGCGGCATCGAGCGCATCGACCCGGCGACGCTGGCGCGCTGGCAGGGCGAAGCCGACCGCCGCAACCTCTACGTGCTCGATGTCCGCACCTCCGAGGAATACGCGGCGGGCCATCTCGCCATCGCGCGCTCGGCACCCGGCGGCCAGCTGGTGCAGGAGACCGACGCGCATATCGCGGTGTGGGGCGGGCGCATCGTTCTGGTCGACGACAACGGTGTGCGCGCGACGATGACGGCCTCCTGGCTGAAGCAGATGGGGTGCGGCGAGGTCGCGGTGCTGGCGGCGCAGCCGCGCGACGCGCAATGGGGCGAATGGGCGAGCGGGCCGTACCAGCCGCAAATCCTCGGGCTCGACGCTCTTGCCGCGGAGATGATCGAGCCTGCGGCACTCCGCCAGGCCTTGGCGGCCGGCGAGGCCGTCCTCATCGATCTCGCCGACAGCCGCACCTATGGCGGCGGGCACATCCCGGGCGCGTGGTTCGCGATCCGGGCGCGGCTCGCCGCGGCACTGGGAGCAATGCCGAAGGCGGCGACAATCGTCTTGACCTCGCCTGACGGCGTGCTCGCAAGACTTGCGGCCGGCGATCTTGCCGGCGGCGGCGAAGCTCATGCGCGGGTGCTGGCCGGCGGCACCACCGCCTGGATCGCGGCTGGCCTGCCGCTCGAAACCGGGCCGACGCGGATGGCGAGCGAGCCCGACGACGTCGTGTTGTCGGCCCGCGAGCGCGGCCAGGACCGCGAGGCCGCGATGCGCGAATATCTCGCCTGGGAGATCAACCTTGTCAACGACATGGCCAGCGACGACGACCAGCGCTTTCGCGTCGCCGCGTAGCCGCAGGCTACGAAAGCGCGTTTTCGGACCGCGAGCGTTTCGCCCGCCAATGCGGCCCGGACGGCCGCGGTCCGATAGGCCCCAGCTGCCGGCCCCCTGGCGCTTTCCGGCGCTGCCGCCGCTTGCGTAGGCAGAGCCTGCCGAACATACTCGCCGAATGCGAAGCGGGGGTCGAACCGTGGATGTCGGCGAGTCGCGCGTTGGCAACTACACCGTGTGGCGGCCGGTCGGTCGCCTCGACGACGCGACGAGCGGCGCATTCCATACGCGACTGGTGGCCGCCCTCGGCGAAGGCGGCGCCGATATCATCCTCGACTTCACCACCGTCGACTATGTCTCGAGCTCGGGACTGCGGGCGCTGATCGCGGCCGCCAAGGCGAAGCCGCCGTCGCGGCGGTTGGCCATCGCCGCCTTCAACCCGGTGGTGCGCGAGGTGTTCACGATCAGCCGGCTGCACGAGGTCATCCCGCTGTCGGGTTCGGTTGCTGAGGTGGCGAGCGCCTGGGACGCGGCGCAGCTTCCGACCGAGCGGCGGCAGCGCGTGCCGGCGGCCTCGCCCGCCATTCCGGTGCGTTTCTGGGGAACCCGCGGCTCGCTGCCGGCGCCGCTCGCAGCGGACGCGGTGCGCCACAAGATTCGCGACGCGCTGCTGCTGGCGCGTCAGCGCGACGTTGCAACCGCGGCGGCAATCGACGCCTTTATCGACCGCGAATTGCCGTTCGCGACCAAGGGCACGTTCGGCGGCAACAGCGCCTGCGTCGAGATCGGCGGCGGCAGCGAATTCCTCTTGTGCGACCTCGGCAGCGGCGTTCGCGAGTTCGGCAGCCATCTCATGGCGGCGCACGGGCCGGCGGCGACGCATTCGTTCAACGTGTTCCTGTCGCACGTGCACTGGGACCACATCATGGGGTTCCCGTTTTTCGCGCCGGCCTACATCCCCGGCAACCGGATCCGCATTCACGGCTGCCACGAGGTCTTGCGCGAAGCGCTGGTGCGGCAGCAATCGCCGCCGTGCTTTCCGGTGCCGTTCGAGTCGCTCGCCGCAACGATCGAGTTCGTCACGCTGGAACCCGGCGTCGATTATCAGATCGGCGGCTTTACGGTGCGCCCGATCCGCCAGTTTCACGAGGGCGAATCCTATGGCTACCGCTTTTCGCGCGGCGGCAAGACGATCGTCTACTCGACCGATTGCGAGCACAAAGCCTCGGTCCTCGACGAATCCTATCCGTTCGTCCCGTTTTTTCGCGACGCCGATCTGCTGATCTTCGACGCCATGTACTCGCTGGCCGAGGCCGTCTCGGTCAAGGAGGACTGGGGGCATTCGAGCAACATCATCGCGGTCGAGCTGGCGCAGCTGGCGCGCGTCAAGCGGCTCGTGCTGTTTCACCACGAGCCGGCCTATGACGACGCGCGGATCGAGCGGGTGCTGGCCGAGACGATCCGCTACGAGGAGATCAGCCGCGAGGACCACAAGGTCGAGATCCTCTCGGCCTATGACGGTCTCGAGCTCGCGGTATAGCGTCGGTGACCGCACAGCGCAGCGCGGAGGCGCTCGAGCTCGCTGCCGACGTACTGGTCATTGGCGGCGGCCCGGCCGCGACGTGGGCCGCGGTCGCGGCGGCTGAGGCCGGCGCCGCCGTCATCCTCGTCGACAAGGGCTATGTCGGCACGAGCGGCGCCACCGCGCCGGCCAATACCGGCACCTGGTCGCCGGCGCCGGGCCCGGCCCGCGAGGCCGCCATCGCGGCGCGCATGAAGCGGACCGGCGGGCTCGCCGACCGCCACTGGGTCGAGCGCGCCCTCGACACGGTGTGGGACAAGCTGCACGGCCTGGCGGCCTGGGGCTACCCGTTCCCAACGGACGACAACGGCGAGGTCTACCGCGCCAATTTGCGCGGCCCCGACTACATGCACTTCATGCGCCGGCGGGTGTTGCGGGCCGGCATCAGGATCCTCGACCACCACCCGGCGCTGGAATTGCTGGCTGACGGCGACGGCGTCGCCGGCGCCGCCGGGATCGACCGGCAGCGCGATCGGCCGTGGCGGGTTGTGGCCGGCGCCGTCGTGCTCGCCACCGGCGGCTGCGCCTTCGGCGAGCGGATGCTGGGCGCCGCCGCGCTGACCGGCGACGGCTACCTGATGGCGGCCGAAGCCGGCGCCGTGATGTCGGGGATGGAGTTCTCGGCGCAATACGCCTTCACCCCGAAGCCGAGCGCCCTCAACAAGGGGCTGCCGTTCCGCTGGGCGAGCTTCAGCCGGGAGGACGCCACGCCGATCGATACCGCCGGACGCGACCGCCACAGCGTCATCGCGGAGGCCTTGCTCGACGGGCCGGTGTTCTGCCGCTACGACAAGGCGCGGCTGGAGGTGCAGGGGTGGCTGCGGCAGGGCCAGCCGAACTGCTTCCTGCCGCTCGACCGCAGCGGCGTCGACCCGTTCGCCGAGCGCTGGCCGGTGACCTTGCGCTGTGAGGGCACGGTGCGCGGCGTCGGCGGCATCCGGCTCGAGGGAGAGGATTGCTCGACCGGCGTGCCCGGGCTCTACGCCGCCGGCGACGCCGCCAGCCGCGAGCGGCTGACCGGCGCGATCAGCGGCGGCGGCGGACCCAATTCGTCCTGGGCGATCGCGTCCGGCAATTGGGCCGGACACGCCGCCGCCGAGCATGCGCGGGGGCTCGGCCGACGCAACGGCGGGCGAACGGCGCGGCCGCTTGGCGGCGCCGGACTGCGGCCCACCGGCGACATCCGCAGCGACATCGCCGCGGCCGACATCCTCGGCGTGGTGCGCCGGGAGATGCTGCCGCTCGACCGCAACTTCTTTCGCGACGGCGCCGTGCTGGCCCGCTCGCTCGAACGCCTCGATGCTGCCTGGAGCCAGCTGGCGCGGCACCTGCGCGGCGAGGGCGTCGCCGCGGTCAAGGCGCGCGAGGCGGCGGCGCTGACGGCGACCGGCCGCTGGGCCTATCGCAGCGCCGAGGCGCGCGCCGAGAGCCGCGGCATGCAGCGCCGGCGCGACCGGCCGGACGCCGATCCGGTGTTCGAATGCCTGTTCGAAAGCAGCGGCCTCGACGCGGTGCGCGTGACGCGGCGGCCGGTACCGTGGGGGAGCGCGGCGTGATCGAGATCGTCTCCGCGGCCCGCTGCATCGAATGCGACATCTGCGTCAAGGTGTGCCCAGCCAATGTCTTCGACCGGGTGCCCGAGCTGCCGCCGGCGATCGCGCGCCAGAGCGACTGCCAGACCTGCTTCCTGTGCGAGATCTACTGCCCGACCGACGCGCTCTATGTCGCGCCCGACGCCGAGGCCCCGACCGGCGTCAGCGAGGCCGAGATCGAGGCGAAGGGGCTGTTTGGCAGCTACGCAAAGGGTCTCGGCTGGCGTCGCGGGAAGCCGGGCGGCGCCGACCGCGACCCGACTTTCCGCCTGCGCGTCGCCGATAGCTGAGATGCCGAAGCTCGTGCGCGCCGTGATGCTTGGGCTCGCCGTGATGCTTGGGCTGGCCGGCTGCGGCGCGTCGGATGCCGGCCCGACGGCCGATGCCGGCGATCCGGGGGACCTGGGCGGCTGGCGCTTCGCGTCGGGCAAGACCCCGAGCCGGGCGGAATACGTCGCCGTCGTCGCCGCCTGCCGCGAGGGACCGGTCAAGCGCGGCGGCGCGCCGCTCGACACCTGCCTGGCCGATCTCGGGCTGCGGCGGGTTGCGATGAGCAAGCCATGAGCAGGCCATGAGCCGGCCGCAGACGCTGATCGAAATCCCGGCGCGGCGCGGCAAGGCGGCGCGGCTGCGACGTGGCCAGAGCATCCGCGTCATCAACACGACGGGGCAGCAAGTCGTCGACAGCTGGGCCTTTGCCGCAATCGACATCGCCGAATTCATGTCGATGGAGCACAGCCGCGTCGCGCTCGGCCACATCATCCCGGCGGTCGGCGACACCCTCGTCAGCAACCGCCGCAACCCGATCCTGACAATGATCGAGGATACCTCGGGGGGCATCCACGACACGCTGTTCGCGGCCTGCGACCGCTGGCGCTACGAGCGGCTCGGCGTCGTCGGCTCCCACGACAATTGCACCGACAACCTCGCCGCCGCGCTCGCCGAATTGGGCCTGACCCCGCCCGAGACGCCGGCGCCCCTCAACCTGTTCATGAACATCCCGGTGATCGACGGCAACCGCGTCGAGATCCGGCCGCCGGTCAGCACGCCCGGCAGCCATGTGATGCTGCGCGCCGAGATCGACTGCATCGTCGCCTTCTCCTGCTGCCCGCAGGACGTCGTGCCGGTCAACGGTCTCGCCCTGCGGCCGACCGAGGCGCATTTCGCCGTGCTCGACCCCTAACCGCGGACCGCCGGCCTCCGGCCGGCATGCCGGCGGCACGCCGGCGGTCCAGCGCTCGCCATTCAGCCAATTCGAGGAAATTCTGCGCTAGATCAATGGCGCGGCGGCCGACATGCGTACGGTTGCGGCAGATTGACGACCGTCCGCCGCATGCACGAGCAACCGACTTCCATCGCGACGCAGTCCGCCGCCGACATGGCGGGGCGGGTGGTCGCTGTGCGCGGCTCGGTCCTCGATATCCGGTTCGCCGCCGGGCTGCTGCCCGCGATCAACGACGCCGTCGCCGTCGACTGGGATTTGCAACCGCCGCTGCTCGCCGAAGTGCAGCAGCACGTCGATCAGGCCACGGTGCGCGCCGTCGCGCTCGCCGACACCGCCGGGCTGCGGCGCGGCACGCCGGCGCGCGCCCTCGGCATGCAGGTGACGGCGCCGGTCGGCGAGCCGGTGCTCGGTCGCCTGCTCGACGCCGTCGGCAGGCCGGCCGATCGCGGGCCAGCGTTCCCGGCCGGCGCGGTGCGCCGGCCGATCCACGCGCCGGCGCCGCCGCTCGATCGCCAGACCGGCGCCCGCGAGCTCTTCCAGACCGGGATCAAGGTCATCGACCTGCTGGTGCCGCTGACCGTCGGCGGCAAGGCGGCGATGTTCGGCGGCGCCGGCGTCGGCAAGACCGTGCTGATCATGGAGCTGATCCGCACGACCGTGGAGCGGCATGCCGGCATCTCGGTGTTCGCCGGGATCGGCGAGCGCTCGCGCGAGGGACACGAATTGCTGCTCGAATTGCGCCAGTCCGGGGTTCTCGCCCGCACCGCGCTGGTGTTTGGCCAGATGAACGAGCCGCCCGGCGCGCGCTGGCGAGCCGGGCTGACGGCGCTGGCGATCGCCGAATATTTCCGCGACGCGGCGCATGAGAATGTGCTGCTGCTGGTCGACAACGTCTACCGGCTGGTGCAGGCCGGCGGCGAGGTTTCGGGTCTCCTCGGCCGCCTGCCTTCGCGGGTCGGCTACCAGCCGACGCTGGGCAGCGAGATCGCCGAATTCGAGGAGCGCATCGCCTCGGTCGCCGGCACCGCGATCACCTCGATTCAGGCGGTGTACGTGCCGGCCGACGACTTCACCGATCCGGCCGTCGCCGAGATTTTCAGCCACCTCGATTCGTCGATCGTGTTGTCGCGCAGCATGGCAAGCGAGGGCATGTATCCCGCCGTCGATCCGCTCACCTCGACCTCCAGCCTGCTCGATCCGCGCCTGGTCGGCGAGGCGCATTACCGGATCGCGCAGGAGGTCCGCAAGACGATCGCGCATTACCGCGAATTGCAGGAGGTGATCGCGCTGCTCGGCATCGAGGAGCTCAGCGTTGCCGACCGCACGACGGTCAAGCGCGCCCGCCATTTGCTGCGCTTTCTGACGCAGCCGTTTCTGGTGACCGTCGCCTTCACAGGTAAGGAGGGGCGCAGCGTCGAGCTGGCCGCGACGCTGGCCGGCTGCCGCGCGATCCTGGATGGCGAGAGCGACGGCTGGGCCGAAGCCTCGCTGTACATGGTCGGCGATCTGGAAGAGGCGCGCGGCAAGGAAAAAGCGGCGGCTGCGCCATGAAGCTGATCGTCACGTCGCCGTTTGCGGTCGCGCTCGAAGCGGACGGGGTCGCGCATGTGCGCGCCGAGGACGCGACAGGCGCCTTCGGCATCCTGCCCGGCCATGCCGATTTCCTGACGGCGCTGGCGGTATCGGTGATTCGCTGGCGCGACCCGGCCGACGCCGAGCATTACATCGCCGTACGCGGCGGCGTGCTTGAGGTGCAGGGCGGCGACACGGTCGCGGTCGCGACGCCGGAGGCGGTCGCCGACGACGATTTGCACCGCCTCGAGCGCGAAGCGCTGGCCCGCTTCCGCTGCCGGCTCGCCGACGAGCAGGCGGCGCGCATCGATGCGCAGCGGCTCTATCTGGCCGCCCTGCGCCAGATCACCCGCTATCTGCGCGGCGAGAATGGGTCGCGCGCGATGCCTGCCGGGATGTCCCCGGATGATGCCGGACGGTGACCGCGACGGCCGGCGCGATCGCGCCGACGGGCTCGACGAAGCGGTGCGGCTGCACCGCGAGCGCCGGGAGCGCTGGCATCACGAAGGCGAGCGCTCGCTGCGGCAGAACTTGGCGATGATCGGCTCACTCGGCTGGACCATCGTGATCCCCACCCTGCTCGGGATCTTTGCCGGACGCTGGCTCGACCGCGTTTTCGCATCCGGCATCTTCTGGACGCTCGGCCTGCTCGTCGCCGGACTCAGCGCCGGCTGCGCGCTGGCATGGCAGAGGCTGCAACGCGAATGACCTTGGCCCTTTTCCCGACCGCCGCCGCGTTCGCCCTGGCCGGAATCGTCTTCGGCCTGGCGTATTTCGCCGTGCTGCGGCGCAGCCTCGAACGCTATTCGCTCGGCAGCGACCCAGGGCTGATCGCCCTGCTTGCCGTCGGCCGCCTCGCCGCGGCGGTGGCGTTTTTCGGAGCCGCCGCGACCGTTGGCGCCTGGCCGACACTGACGGCGATGCTCGGTTTTCTGGCTGCCCGCACGCTGGCCCTGCGAGCCGCGCGAAAGTTTGTGCCGTGATACCCGCCTCGCCGCTTGCCAGCACCGTCGTGTTCCATATCGGGCCGCTGGCGGTCACCCGCCCGGTCGTGACCACCTGGGCGATCATCGCGGTCTTGGCGCTGAGCGCGCAGGCGCTGACGCGCCGGCTGTCGATCCATCCCGGCCGCTGCCAGGCCGCCGTGGAAGCGGTCGTCGCCGCGATCATCGCGCAGATCGAAGGCGTGATCGGCAAGGATGCACGCCCGTTCCTGCCGCTGCTCGGGACGTTGTTGATCTTCCTTGTCGCCGCGAACCTGTCGGGCGTGCTGCCGGGCGTAGAAGCGCCGACCGGGAAGCCGGAGACCCCGGCGGCGCTGGCGCTGATCGTTTTCGTCGCAGTCCATGCGTACGGCGTGCGGGCGCGCGGCCTCTTCGGCTACCTCGCCAGCTTCGCCAAGCCCAAGCTGATCATGCTGCCGCTCAACATCCTCTCGGAGGTTACGCGGACCTTTTCGATGATCGTGCGGCTGTTCGGCAATGTGATGAGCGGCGAGTTCGTCATCGCGCTGGTCGTCGCGCTGGCCGGCCTGTTCGTGCCGGTCCCGCTGATGGCGCTCGAAATCCTGGTGGGCGTCGTGCAGGCCTACATCTTTTTCATTCTCGCGACGGTGTTCATCGCCGCCGCCGTCGACGCGAGCGCCAATGCCTGAGACAGACTGCGCCTGAGAGAGACCATGGATATCTTGAAGCTGGTGAGCATCCTGGCGGCGGGGCTTGCGGTATCGATCGGGTCGATCGGCCCGGCCCTCGCCGAGGGCCGCTCGGTCGCCGCCGCGATGGATGCGATCGCGCGTCAGCCGGAGGCCGCCGGAACGATTTCCCGCACGCTGTTCGTCGGCCTCGCGATGAT
>JBLMXS010000273.1:0-12259 GCA_050257895.1 Thiohalocapsa sp. | reverse complement strand
GAGAATTTCCGGCCGTCGGTGCCGGCCCGGCTCGGCATCGACTATCCGCGGCTGCGGGCGATCAACCCGCGCCTCGTCTACGCCGGGCTGACCGGATATGGCGACAGCGGGCCGCTCAGCGACAAGGGCGGGTTCGACCAGGTGCTGCAATGCCTCTCGGGCATCGCCGTCTTCCAGGGCGGCGGCGCCCAAGGCGCCCGGCCGCAGGTCGTGCTCGGCTCGATCCTCGACTATTTCACTTCGGCACTGCTCGCCTATGGCGTCGCGGCGGCGCTGTTCCACCGCGAGAAGAGCGGCAACGGGCAATATCTCAGCCTGTCGCTGCTGCGCAGCGCGCTGACGATCCAGGCAGGAAGGTTTGTCTGGGCCGCCAGCGAAGGCCGCGACGTCGCGCGCGATTCAGGCACCGGCGGGCTGACCGGCATCCACCCGACGAAAGATGGCGCCCTCTATATCTCGGTGCACTCGAACCACTTCTTTGCCGCGTTGTGCGAACTGATCGGCCGCCCCGAACTGGCGAACGATTCGCGCTGCGCGACGATGCGCAGCCGCGCCGAGCATGCTGGCGAGCTGGTGCCGCTGCTGCATGCCGCGCTCGCCGCCCGCAGCGCCCGCGAATGGGAGGAAATTTTCGGCGAGCGGGTGCCGTGCGCCGCGGTGCGGCCGATCGAGGACATGTTCGATCACCCGCAGGTCCTCGCCGAGGACCTGGTGACGACGCTCGATCACCCGGTCGTCGGCCCCTACCGGACGATGACCAAGCCGATCAAGTTCGCCGATACGCCGGGCCCCGCGGCGACGGCGGCGCCGACCTTCGGTCAGCACAGCGAGGAGGTCCTGTTGGCGCACGGCTATTCGCCGGCCGAGATCGCGCGACTGCGCGAGCGCGGCATCGTGCGCTGAGCGTAAGCAGTGGGTTGCAATGACGAGCCCGGCGACAATCACAGCGGCCCCTTGGCCGGGCCTGACCCGCGAGCCTTCAGCCCACGTACTTGATCCGTGGGCATTTACGTCTTTGTGGACCGCGGCAAGACGTGGATGCGCGGGTCAAGCCCGCGCAAGGGGGCTGTTTCTGGATGTGCATACCCAAACCGGCGGCCGCGAAGCTAAACCGGACAGCCGTGGGTCAAGCCCGGGATGACGATCCGTCCTGGGTGGACGAGGCAGTCCAATCAACTGGCGGCAGCGCCTCTGGCCGACAGCCTGGCGTTGAGGCGCGGATAGACCTTGCGCGCATTGCCCTCGTAGATCTTGGCGCGGTCGGCCTCGCTCAGCCAGGAAATGGCGTCGACATAGCGTTTCGTGTCGTCGAAATTGTGGCCGGTCTCCGGGTCGACGCCCTTAACCGCCCCCACCATTTCGGAGGCAAACAGGATGTTGTCGACCGGAACGACCTGCGCCATCAGCGCCACGCCCGGCGCGTGATAGACGCAGGTATCGAAAAAGACGTTGTTGAGCAGCAATTCACCGAGCGGCGGCCGCTTCATGTCCTGCGCCAGGCCGCGATAGCGGCCCCAATGGTAGGGCACCGCGCCGCCGCCGTGCGGAATGATGAATTTTAGCGTCGGGAAATCCCGGAACAGGTCCGAAGTAAGAAACTGCATGAAGGCGGTGGTGTCGCCGTTGATGTAGTGGGCGCCGGTGGCATGGAAATTGGGGTTGCACGACGACGACACGTGGACCATCGCCGGAACCTCGAGCTCCACCATCTTCTCGTAGAGCGGATACCACCAGCGGTCGGTCAGCGGCGGGTCCGTCCAGTAACCGCCGCTCGGATCGGGATTGAGGTTGCAGCCGACAAAACCGAGCTGGTTGACGCAGCGCTCGAGCTCCTCGATGCAGTTGGCGGCCGGGACGCCGGGCGATTGCGGCAATTGGCAGACGCCCACGAAATTGTCGGGGAAGAGACCGCAGACGCGATGGATCAGGTCGTTGCAATGCTGCGACCAGTGCAGGCTGGTGGTGGCGTTGCCGATATGATGGGCCATGCGGCTCGCGATCGGCGAGAACAGCGTCAGGTCGGTGCCGCGTTCGCGCTGCAGGCGCAGCTGCGAGGTTTCCAGCGTCTCGCGGATCTCGGCGTCGCTGATGGCGAGCGTCCCTTTGCTCGGCACGTGCTTGGGGTCATCGAGCGCCGCGATCTGCGCATCCCGCCAGGCAAGCAGGCCCTTGGGCGCGGTCGTGTAGTGGCCGTGGATGTCGATGATCATGGCAGCCTACCCGGTTTGCTGGCCTCCCCGTCCGAGGCGCCGCAGCCGCTACAATCCGAGCGGCCGCGTCGTGTCGTCGAACAGCTCCTCGACGCTCAGCTTGCGAGCGATCACCTTTTGTTGCAAGGCGTAGTCGAGATCATCCCCCCGCAGGGGCACGGCGGCAATCGCGACCCTGTCCGCTCATGGTTGGCGGCGCAGGACGATGTTGCCGAGCGGGTCGAGCTGGGCCTGCCAGCCGGGCGGGATGAGGCCGGTCGAATCGTATTCCTCGACGATGCAGGGGCCGGTGCGGGGCGCCCGCAATTCGCTGCGATTGAGGATCGCGGCGTCAAGCCAGCCCCGCGCGGGGCCGAAATAGGCGCGGCGATGGCGGTCGGCGATCGTGATGTCGGGCATCGGCGCGGCGCCGGCGGCCGATGCGGCGCGCGGCTGCACCGGGATGCCGCGGCCGATCACTTCGAGGCTGACCAGCTCGACCGGCTCCTCGGCGCCGGCGCGATGCCCATAGGTGCGCTCGTGCTCGCGGCCGAACGCCTCCTCGAGCGCGTTAAGCGCCGCCGCGTCGAGCCGGCCGCCGGCCGCCGGCTCGAGCGGCACGCGCAAGTCGAAGGATTGGCCCTGGTAGTGCAGGCTGGCGCTGCGGCGGATCTCGACGGCATTGGCGGCAAACCCGTCGGCTGTGAGCCGCGCCCGCGCCTCGGCTTCGAGCCCGTTGAGAACCGCCTGCAATTCCTCCGGCTCGGCGCCGCGCAGCAACCTCTTGGAAGTCCGCGTGAAATAATACTCGACCTCGGCAAACAGCAGCCCGAACGACGAGAACACGCCGGCCGAGGGCGGGATCAGCACCAGCGGGATCGCCATCGCCTCGGCCATGCCGGCGGCAAAGAGCGGGCCGTTGCCGCCGAATGCGACGAGCGCGTATTCGCGCGGGTCGCGGCCGCGCTCGCTCGACACGGCCTTGAGCGCGCGGATCATGTTGGAGCCGGCGATCAGGTGCGCGCCGTGGGCCGCCTCTTCGACGCTCATCCCGAGCGGCTGCGCGATCCGCTCGGCGAGCGCCGCCCGCGCCTTGGCGGCGTTGAGCCGTACGGCGCCGCCGACCAGGTGGGCGGGGTTGAGGTAGCCGAGCACGAGGTTGGCGTCGGTGACGGTCGGCCTGTCGTTGCCCTGGTCGTAGCATACCGGGCCCGGCACCGCGCCGGCGCTCTCGGGCCCGACCTGCAAGGCGCCGCCGGCGTCGATCCATAAGAGCGAGCCGCCGCCGGCGCCGACTTCCGCCAGATCGATCGCCGGCACCTTCAGCGTGTAGCCGGCGCCGGACAGGAGGCGCGAGCCGAGCACGATGCCGGCGCCGACCTGGTATTCGGTGGCGCGGGTCACCTCGCCGTCTTCGATCAGCGATGCCTTGGCGGTGGTGCCGCCCATGTCGAACGAGATTGCCTTGTCGATGCCGATGCGGCGGGCCAGCGCCTGGACCCCGACGACGCCGGCCGCCGGTCCCGACTCGATGATGTGCATCGGCGTCACGGCGGCCGCCTCGGCCGTCGTCAGCCCGCCATTCGACTGCATCAGGAGGAGCGGCGCGTTGATGCCGGTGCGTTTGACCTCGCCGATCAGCCGGTTCAGGTAGCGCTCGACGATCGGCCGGACATAGGCGTTGATGACGGTCGTCGAAGTGCGCTCGTATTCGTTGATGACCGGCAGCACCTCGGCGCTGGCGCAGAGGATCAGCCCGGGGGCGAGCCGCGCCGCGATCTCCTTGACGCGCAGCTCGTTGACCGGGTTGCGGTAGGAATGCAGGAGGCAGATCGCGATCGCCTCGACTCCCTCGCCCTTGAGGAAGGCGACGGCGCGCTCGACGCTTTCTTCGTCGAGCGGCCGCTCGACCTCGCCCTGCGCGTTGACCCGCTCGTCGACCTCGGTGCGCAGCCGGCGCTCGACCAAGGGCGGCGGCTTGGTCCACGACATGTCGTAGAGCCGCGGCATCCGCAAATTGCGGATCTCGAGGACGTCGCGAAACCCCTTCGTGGTAATGAGCCCGGTCTTCGCCCCCTTGTGCTCGAGAATGGCATTGGAGGCGACCGTCGTCCCGTGCAGCAATTCGACGATCGCCCCCGGCTCGGCGCCGATCTCCTGCAGCAGAGCGGCGAGGCCATCGACGATCGCCCGCGCATAATCGTCGACCGTCGACGACACCTTCTTCGTATAGCGGCTGCCGTCATCGCCGAGCAGCACGATGTCGGTAAACGTCCCGCCGATATCGACCCCGGCCCGGAAGCTCATATCCTTCAAGCCGGAGCTAAGTAGCGGATCGGATTTTGTGCACCTTGAGGCATGGGTGGCACGCGCTTATTGAGGTACAGGCGCTTGATACTCTCGGGAGCCTCGTGACCTGTGAACCCATAGCGGCGCGAGTCAGCTGGTGGAAAGCCCGGGAAATTTTGTGGTGTCGCCGGTAACCACGCATCGGCAACGAAAACGCCGACGATTACCCCTCGAAGTGCCGCCAGCACATAGTCGGCCTGCCTTGCTCTGTGGGCTGAAATCTTCCATGCATACCGAGTAGCGTCAATCAAGTCCCTTGTCCCGAACGTCCTGTTCAGATTAATGACGAGGCATCTGTGAAGGACATTGGCGATGGGTAGATCGGAGGCTGCGGGATTGTTGCTTCTCAAACAAAGATCCTCCTCGTCCGCCACGCTCCGGGGTCGCTTCAGATCCGACGACAATGGAGATCTTCAGAGCTCACCCTTCGCCAGCGCGTCGCGCAGGACTTTCTCGACGCGGGCGTTGTAGCCGCGGCCCTTGGCGCGGATCGCGTCCACCAAATCAGCCGCCAGCCGGAAACTGATATGAACCTTCGGCGTCGCGACCGGCGGCCGGCCCAGCTTTTTCCATTCCCTATACAGATCCGGAAAAACCTCCTTGAAAGGCCTGGCGGACGCAAACTCGGCGTCAGTCGCTTCTGGAACGTCAACCGACTCCCAGTCTTCCTGAGAGATGCCGGCTGGTTTCTTAACCCGGCTAGCCATGCTGCTTCCTTTCCCGCCGATTTGCTCTTCTCAATCCGATTACCCGAACCATGCTGCCGCGCCTCGTGAACCACAGCACATGCAACCGGTCGCCAACCGGCGCATAGGCGATAAAGCGCGTCTCGCCGTAATCGAAGCGCCGGTCCTCGATCACAATCGCCTGCCCGAGATCAATCTCGGCGCTGCTGCCGGCGAGACGCCGTGCTTCGCCTGATTGATCCGATCCTTGATCGGGTCGAACTCGATCTCCACGACTTATTGTGGTAACAAAAAATTGGAGTGCAAGGGCTATTCCGCCGCCAGTTGCTCGCCCCGATTGTAGATCGGCGCTTCCGCACCGTCGCGTGCGTCCCGCATCTGCTGCCGCCGCGCCATCGTCGCCGCTTCGTCGACCGCGAGCGGCTCGCCGTCCAGCATCACGCCGTAATCATCACGCGCCGCCTCCGGGCTGACGAAATCGTTCAGCACGTCGCGCAGCACCAGCGCCGGGTCGCGCTGCAACGGATCGCCCCAGCCGCCGCCGCCGGCGACCTCGTGGCGGAACAGGTCGCCTCTTTTCATCGTCATCGTCAGCTTGGACGGGAGGGGGGCCGGGTTCGCGTCGGGGTTGAGGTAGTTCATCGATGGCCGGCCTGGGCCGCCGCCGTAGAGGCCGAAGGGGCGGAAGGCGTGGCGATCGGCGCGCACCTGCAGGATAGCTTCGTCGGCCAACAGCTTGTATTCGCGGCGGAAGGGTGCCCCTCCGCGCCATTTGCCTGGCCCCATCGCGTCGCGGATGAACTCGTAGGCGGTGATCTGCAGCGGCTGCTCGGTCTCGGTCACCTCGATCGGCTGCGAAGCCATGTTGGCGTAGATGTGCGAGTTGCCCTCGAGCCCGTCGGCATAGGGCCGCGCGCCCCAGGCGCAACAGGTGAAATCGACGTAGATGAACGGTTTTCTGTCCGTGTCCCAGCCGCCGATCGAGACGCCGGTATTGCCGCCGTCGGAGGCGGCGAAGACGTGGTCCGGCAGCATCATCGCCAATGCCCCGAACATGCAGTCGACCATGCGGAAACCGGTCAGCCCGCGCGCCGCGCAGGCCGCCGGCAGGACGCCGTGCGCCACCGTGCCGGCTGGCGCCGTCACCGTGATGGCGCGGAACACCCCCTCGTTGGTCGGGATGTTTTGCGGGAGGATCGAGCGGATCGCGCAATAGCTCGCCGATTTCGTGTAGCTGAGCGTGTTGTTGATGGCGCCCTTGACCTGCGGCGCGGTGCCGGTCCAGTCGACTAGGATCGCGTCGGCCTTTTTGGTGATCGTCACCTTGAGCGGGATCGGGCGCCCGACATCGACGCCGTCATCGTCGATATGGTCGAGGAAATCGTAGACCCCGTCGGGCAGGTCGCGGATCGCGGCGCGGGTCATCCGCTCGGCGTAATCGACCAGCTCGGTCATGTATTGCGCCAGCTTGTCGCGCCCGTAGCGCGCCAGGAGGTCAAGCATCGCGCGCTCGGCTATGTGGCAGGCGGCGAGCTGCGCCCGTAGATCGCCGAACACCTTGACCGGTACCCGCACATTGGTCTCGATGAGCTGGAACAGCGTGTCGTTGCGGGCGCCGCGGTCGTACAGCTTCAACGGCGGAATGCGCAGCCCTTCCTGGTAGATCTCGGTCGAGTCCGAAGCGTTGGAACCCGGCACGCGGCCGCCAACATCGGTGTGATGGCATACGGTGCCGGCCCAGGCGATCGGTGCGGCGGGCTCCTCGGCGAAAATCGGTTTGAAGATGAAGACGTCGGGCAGGTGCATGCCGCCCTGGAACGGGTCGTTCAGGATGTAGACGTCGCCGGGCGTCACATCGCCGGCAAAGGCGGCTTTGACGGCGGCGATCGCGGTCGGCATCGAGCCGAGATGGCCGGGCAAGGTCAGGCCCTGCGCGACCAGCACGCCGTCGCCGTCGAACAGCGCCGTCGAATAGTCCATGTTGTCCTTGAGGACGCCCGAATAGGTCGTGCGGAAGACGGTCAGCGCCATCTCGTCGGCGGCGCCGAACAGCGCGTTCTTGAACAATTCGAACTCGATCGGATCGCTGATCATCGCGCACCTCCGGGGTGCGATTGCAGCCCAGCGCGTCGGCGCAATCAAGCGCGGCATCGGCGAAACCAAAAAAGAGCGGACCGCGGCGCAATCCGCTTGTCGTTCATAGCAGCCATGATACAGTTTCATGCGTGGCGAGATGGGGCCAACCCCGCAGACGCCGTGAACAGGAAGGTCAGCGCTCGCCGGCAACCCGGCGAGCGCTCACGCCGCAGGAGGCGGAGATGACGCGAAAGCTGCGTGCATTCGCGCGGGCGGGCGATGGCCGCCCCATCGGCAGCCGCGATCCGGCTGCATCCGGGACTCTCCGCATCAAAAAACCCTGAGAAAGTCGGGGTCGGTACCGGGGTTGCGTCGGTCTCGATACCCGAGAAACGTGCGCCGGTAGCCGCTTCATGCCCAGCCGCCTGCATAAATCGATAACGGAGGGAACAGCGATGAGGCAAATCCTCGGAGCATTGGCGACCGCAGGCCTGCTGCTGATGGCGCTCGCCCTGGCGCCGCCGGCGGTCGCCCAGCAGCGGGGCGGCATCCTCAAGCTCGGCCATTTCGCCAGCCCGGCGAGCATGTCGATGCTCGAGGAATCGACGGTGGCGGTCAATCGGCCGATGTCGGGGGTCTTCAACAACCTGGTGATGTTCAAGCAGGACGAGGTGCAGAACACCCCGGATACGATCGTCCCCGAACTCGCCACCGGCTGGACCTGGAGCGAGGACGGCAAGGAGATCACTTTCCCGCTGCACAAGGGCGTCAAATGGCACGACGGCAAGGCGTTCACCGCCGCCGACGTCAAGTGCACGCTCGACCTGCTGCAGGGGAAGGGGAAGGAAAAGCTGCGGATCAACCCTCGCAAGGCTTGGTTCGACAATATCTCGGAGGTGACGACCAACGGCGACTATGAGGTCACCTTCCACCTGAAGCGGCCGCAGCCGTCGCTGTTGTCGATGCTGGCGACCGGCTGGACGCCGATGTATCCGTGCCATGTCTCGCCGGCGGAGATGCGCCAGCACCCGATCGGCACCGGACCCTTCAAGTTTGTCGAGTTCAAGCCGAACCAGGACATCAAGGTGACCCGCAACCCGGATTACTGGAAGCCGGGGCGCCCCTATCTCGACGGCATCGAGTATCGCATCATCCACGACGTCTCGACCCGGCTGCTGTCGTTCATGGCCGGCAACGAGGACGCCTATATCGGCGTGACGATGCCGCAGCTGAAGGACGTCAAGAACAAGCTGCCGCAGGCGATCTGCGACATGTTCGTCGCCAACGTGCCGCGCAACCTCTTGATCAACCGCAACGTCGCGCCATTCGACAATGCCGATTTGCGGCGGGCGATTGCGCTGACCATCGACCGGCAGTCGCTCGTCGACATCATCGCCGACGGGCAGGGCGCGATCGGCGGGACCTTGCAGCCGCCGCCGGAAGGGGTGTGGGGGATGCCGCCCTACGCGATGCGGGACCTCCCCGGCTATAATCCGGATGTCGGCTCGAGCCGCGCCAAGGCCCGCAAGATCATGGAAAAACTCGGCTACGGACCGGACCACCACCTCAAGGTGACGGTGTCGGCGCGCAATGTCGCGCCCTATCGCGACCCCGCCGTGGTGCTGATCGACCAGCTGAAGAAGATCTACATCGACGGCGATCTCAAGACGATCGACACGACCCAGTGGTACCCGCTCTTGATGCGCAAGGATTTTACCCTCGCGATGAACGTCACCGAGACGGCCGTCGACGATCCGGACGTGACCTATTACGAAAATTACACCTGCAAGTCGCTGCGCAACTACACCGGCTATTGCAATCCCGAGCTCGACAAGCTGATCGACCGGCAATCGGCCGAGAGCAATATCGAGAAGCGCAAGAAGCTGGTGTGGCAGATCGAGCGCAAGCTGGTCGAGGACGACGTGCGGCCGATCCTCTTCTACAACAAGGCCGCGAACTGCCATCAACCCTACGTCCATGGTCTGACTACGATGGTCAATAGCATCTACAACGGCTGGCGGTTCGAGGATCTGTGGCTGGCGCAGGGGGTCGGCAGCAGCGCCACCCGCTGACGATCCTTAGGCTCGCTGTGGTTGATTAGCAGCCGCGGTTTGTTGCCGGCGTCGCCGTCAATCCATGCTATCGTGCGGCCGCAAGGCGGGGCCAACCCGCGATGCGCGAGGCATGGAACGGGAGGCGGCGATGCAGGGGACGTTGTTTCTGCGCGTGGTTGCGGCATTGGCGTTGGTCCTGGCCGGCGGGCATTTGGCCCTCGCTCAGAAACGCGGCGGCATGATGCGGGTGGGGCATTTTGACAGCCCGGCGAGCATGTCGCTCCTCGAAGAGTCAACGGTGGCGGTCAACCGGCCGATGATGGGCGTGTTCAACAACCTCGTCGTCTACGACCAGCACGTGGCGCAGAACAGCCCGCAATCGATCGTCCCCGATCTTGCGACCAAGTGGGAATGGGGCGAGGACGGCAAGGATCTGACCTTCGCCCTGCGCCACGGCGTCAAATGGCATGACGGCAAGCCGTTCACCGCCGCCGACGTCAAGTGCACCTGGGACCTCCTGATGGGCGCCGGCAAGGACCGGCTGCGCATCAACCCGCGCAAGGGATGGTACGCCAACCTCGGCAGCGTCACGACCAAGGGCGACGACGCGGTGACGTTTCACCTGAAGCGGCCGCAGCCGGCGTTCCTGGCACTGCTCGCCTCCGGTTGGTCGGCGATCTATCCCTGCCATGTCCCGGCGGCGCAGATGCGCCAGCACCCGATCGGCACCGGCCCGTTCAAATTCGTCGAGTTCAAGCCGAACGAGCACATCCTGGTGACCCGCAACCCCGACTACTGGAAGAAGGGGCTGCCTTACCTCGACGGCATCGAGTGGGTGATCGTCAAGAACATGTCGACCCGCACGCTGTCGTTCATCGCCGGCAAGACCAACTACCTGCCGGGCGTCACGCCACCGGTGCTGAAGGAGATAAAGAGCCAGGCACCGCAGGCGATCTGCGAGGGGGTGCCGGCCAATGTCAGCCGCAACGTACTGATCAACCGCCAGAAGCCGCCGTTCGACAACGCCGAATTGCGCCGTGCCGTGGCGCTGACGATCGACCGCAAGGCGTTCAACGACATCCTCTACGAGGGGAAGGGCACGATCGGCGAGGCGATGCTGCCGCCGCCGGCCGGGCTGTGGGGGATGCCGGCCGAGATGGTCGCGAAGCTGCCGGGCTATGGCCCCGACATCGAGAAGCGCCGAGACGAGGCCCGCAAGATCATGCAAAAGCTCGGCTATGCGCCGGACCACCACCTGTCGGTCAAGATGTCGAGCCGCGACGTCTCCTATTATCGCGATCCAGCGGTGATCCTGATCGACCAGCTGAAGCAGATCTACATCGATGCCGACCTCCAGCCGATCGACACAACGCAATGGTATCCGACCGTGATGCGCAGGGATTTCACGATTGCGATCAACATCACGGAGAGCGAGGTCGACGATCCCGATCCGATCTTCACCGAGAACTACGTCTGTGGCGGGCAGCGCAACTATTCCAACTACTGCAACAAGGAGGTCGACCAGCTGGTGGCAAAGCAGTCGGTCGAGCCCGACATCGAGAAGCGCAAGCACCTGGTGTGGCAGATCGAGCAGAAGCTGGCCGAGGACGTGGCCCGCCCGATCCTGTTCTACCCCTACGGCATCACCTGCTGGCAGCCCGAGGTGCAGCACACGACGGTGATGGTCAACAGCATCTACAACGGCAACCGCTTCGAGGACGCCTGGATCGACCCCGGCGCCGGCGGCCAGCAGGCCACCAACGGCGGCAGCAAAAAATAACCTGAAGCTTCAACACTTCAACACTGCCTCGTCATGCCCGGGCTTGACGACTCTGTTGAGCTTGCAGGGCGGATAAGCGAAGCGCAATCCGCCGTGCCAAAGCCGATCGGCGGAATGGGCTAGGCTTTTCAGCCCTACACTTGTCCGATCAGGCGGCGCGGCGTTCGAAGTCGATGCGCGGGTCGATCAGCATATAGGTCAAATCGCTGACCAGCTTCAGCACCAGCCCGATCAGCGTGAAGACGTAGAGCGTGCCGAACATGATCGGGTAGTCGCGGTTGATCGCCGCCTCGAAGCCCAGCAATCCGAGCCCGTTGAGCGAGAAGATCACCTCGATCAAGAGGGCGCCGGTGAATAGGATGCCGATGAAGGCGGCAGGGAAGCCGGCGACGACAAGCAGCATCGCGTTGCGGAAAATGTGGCCGTAAAGCACCCGCCGCTCGGTCAGTCCCTTGGCGCGGGCGGTCAGCACGTACTGCTTGTTGATCTCGTCGAGGAAGCAGTTCTTGGTCAGCATCGTCAGCGTCGCGAAGCCGCCGATCGTCAGGGCGGCGATCGGCAGCGCGATGTGCCAGAAATAGTCGAGAATGCGGTGCGGCCAGTCGAACGAGGCCCAGTTGTCGCTGACGAGGCCGCGCAGCGGGAAGAACGACCAGTAGCTGCCGCCGGCAAACAGCACGATCAACAGGACCGCGAACAGAAAGCTCGGCACCGCATAGCCGACGATGATGACGGCGCTGGTCCACACGTCGAAGCGGCTGCCGTCCCTGACCGCCTTCCGGATGCCGAGCGGGATCGAGACGAGATAGGTGATCAGCGTCGACCACAGGCCGATCGAGATCGACACCGGCAGGCGGTCGAGGATCAGGCTGACGACGCTCCTGTCCTGGAAGAAGCTGTTGCCGAGGTTGAAGGTCGCGTAGTTCTTCATCATCAGCCAGAAGCGCTCGAGCGGCGGCTTGTCAAAGCCGTACTGCTTTTCGAGTTCCTTGATGAAGGCCGGATCGAGACCGCGGGCGCCGCGGTAGCCGGCCCCGCCGCCGGCCCCGGAGGCGGCTGCGGAGGGCTCCTTCAATTCGCCGCCGCCGCCGGTGACGCGGGCGGTGGCGGCGACCTCGGTGCCCT
>JBLMXS010000272.1:0-14720 GCA_050257895.1 Thiohalocapsa sp. | reverse complement strand
CGAAGGCCGCATCACGCAGGCCGATCTCGATGCCTACGCGGCCGGCGGCGCGGCCTCAGCCATGTCCGGCGCCACCGCCTATGCGCGCCGTGACGGGATCGACGAGGTGCCGGTGATCGGCCTGCGCCGCGCCATCGCCGAGCATCTGCAGCAGTCGAAGCGCCGGATCCCGCATTTCTCCTATGTCGAGGAGGTCGACGTCACCGCGCTCGAAGAGCTGCGCGGCGAGCTCAATACCGCTTATCCGGAGCGTGAGCACCTGACGCTGTTGCCGTTCCTGATGCGGGCGATCATCGCCGCGGTCGTCGCGCACCCGCAGGTCAACGCTCGCTACGACGAAGACGTTGGCGTGCTGCACCGCCACCGCGCCGTCCATATCGGCATCGCGACGCAGACGGAGGGCGGCCTGATGGTGCCGGTGGCGCGGCACGCCGAGGCGCTTGATTTGTGGCAGAGCGCCGCCGAGATCCGTCACCTTGCGGCGGCGGCGCGGGCCGGCAAGGCGGCGCGCGAGGAGCTCTCCGGCTCAACGATCACGATCACCAGCCTCGGTGCGCTCGGCGGCATCGCCGCGACGCCGATCATCAACTACCCGGAGGTGGCGATCGTAGGCGTCAACCGCATCGTCGAGCGCCCGGTGGTGCGGCACGGTCAGATCGCGATCCGCAAGATGATGAACCTGTCGTCCTCGTTCGACCACCGCATCGTCGACGGCTGGGAGGCCGCCGCCTTCATCCAGCGCGTAAAGCAGCTGCTGGAGACGCCGGCGCTGCTGTTCGTCACCTGAACTTGACTCCCGTCATTCCCGCGAAAGCGGGAATCCAGAGCCGACGATCCGGCGCTTGCCCCTGGACCCTCGCTTTCGCAGGGGTGACCGCAACCGAGGATTCCAAAAATGCCCGAAACCCTGCATCCGCATGTGCTGGTCGTCGGCGGCGGGCCGGGCGGCTATGTCGCGGCAATCCGCGCCGGCCAGCTGGGGCTCGACACGGTGCTGGTCGATCGGGGCCGGCTCGGCGGCACCTGCCTGTTGCGCGGCTGCATCCCGTCGAAGGCGCTGATCCATGCCGCCGATAAATTCGCGGACATCGCCGGCGCTGCGGACGGTGACGCGCTGGGGATCGCGATCGACGCGCCGCCGCGCCTCGATCTCGGCAAGACCGTCGCCTGGAAGGACGGCATCGTCGAGCGGCTGTCGAACGGCGTCGTCGGCCTCGTGAAGCACGCCAAGGTGCGCGTCGTCGACGGCTGGGCGCGGTTTTCCGACGCCAAGAGCTGCACGGTCGAGACCGCGGCCGGGCCGGTAGTGATCACCGCTGAGCATGTCGTGCTGGCGGCGGGGTCGGAGACGGCGGCGCTGCCGGACCTGCCGTTCGGCGGCCCCGTCATCTCGTCGACCGAGGCGCTGTCGCTGCCGGCATTGCCGCAGCATCTGGTGGTGGTCGGCGCCGGCTATATCGGCCTCGAGCTCGGCATCGCCTTCCGGAAGTTCGGCGCCGCGGTGACGATCGTCGAAGCCGCCGACAAAATCCTGCCACGCTACGACGAGCAGCTGACGCGGCCGGTTCGCCGGTGGCTCCAACGTCACCAGGTCGATCTCCATCTGGGCGCCAGGGTGCTGGGGCTCGACGGCGAGGGGCGGGTGCAGGTCGAGACCGCGGGCGGCGCGCTCGTCCTCGCCGCGGACAATATACTCGTGACGGTCGGCCGGCGGCCGGCGACGCGCGGCTGGGGCATCGAGCAGATGGGGCTCGACATGGCGGGCCCGTTCGTCAAGGTCGACGACCGCTGCCATACCGCGATGCGCAATGTCTGGGCGATCGGCGATCTGGTCGGCGAGCCGATGCTGGCGCACAAGGCGATGGCGCAGGGCGCGATGGTGGCCGAGATCATCGCCGGCCATAATCGGCATTTCGACCCGGCCTCGGTCGCCGCGATCGTGTTCAGCGAGCCCGAGATCGTCGTCGCCGGCATGCTGCCCGACGACGCCGGCGCTGCCGGAATCGACGCCGGCGTCGCGGTCTTTCCGTTCAGCGCCAGCGGCCGCGCGTTGACGCTCGAAGCGGGCGGCGACGGCGGCTTTGTCCGCGCCGTCTGGGACAAGGCGGACTGCCGGGTCCTGGGGCTGCAGGCGGTCGGCCGCGAGGTCGCTGAGCTGGCCGGCGAATTCGCGCACGCGCTGGCGATGGGCGCCGTGCTCGACGACCTCGCCTACACGATCCACGTCCACCCGACGCTGGGCGAAGCGATCGGCGAGGCTGCGCTCCTCGGTCTCGGCCACGCGCTGCACGTGTAGTTTGACCCGAAGGCACGAAGGCCAGGAAGCAGTGATTTTAGGTCCCTGCGCAGGCAGGGACCTATTCGGCAGGCGCACGAGCAGTTGCTCGGTGGGTCCCTGCCTGCGCAGGGACCCATTGTCATCTCCACTTCGTGCGCTTCGTGTCTTCGTGGTTTAATTCGCGGCCGCAACTCGAAGGAAGCGTCGCCATGATCACCGCCGATCTCACCGGCAAGACCGCGCTCGTCACCGGCGGCGCCTCGGGCATCGGCCTCGCCACGGTCGAAGCCTTCGCCCGCTGCGGCGCCGACGTCGCGCTGAACCACCTGCCGGACGACCGACGCGGCGCCGAGCAGGTCGAACGACTGAAGGCGGCGGGACATCGCGTCATCGCCGCGCCTGGCAACGTCGCGGTGCCCGGCGAGGCCGAGACGATGACCGGCCGCGCGATCGACGCGCTCGGCCGGCTCGATTTCCTTGTCAACAACGCCGGCACGCCAGCGACGCCGAGGCCGATCCCGTTTGCCGAGCTCGAGCGGCTGACCGAGGATTTCTGGCAGGCGATCCTCAATACCAACCTGATCGGCCCGTTCCGCTGCACGCATGCCGCGGTTGACGCGCTCAGGGCTGCGAAGGGCGCCATCTGCAGCACCGCCTCGATCGCCGGCGTGCAGGGCAGCGGCAGCAGCATCCCCTATGCGACGAGCAAGGCGGGCGTCATCAACCTGACGCGTAGCTTGGCGCGCACGCTGGCGCCCGAGGTGCGCGTCAATGCGGTGGCGCCGGGCTTTGTCGACAGCCCGTGGAACAAGGACTGGCCCGACGACCGCAAGGCGCAGTCGATCGAAAAGACGCCGCTGAAACGCGCCTGCCGGCCCGAGGACATCGCCGAGGTTATCTTCTTTCTGTGCGCCGGCGCGGCGATGGTCACCGGCCAGACGATCATCGTCGACGGCGGGCTGACCTTGTGATGCGCGTGCCGCTGATCGCGGCGCTGGGTCTTGCGCTGGCGTTGCCGGCCGCGGCGCAGACTGCCAGGCCGACCATCGGCGGCAACACGATCGGCGCCGCGACGGCGAGCGCGACGAATACCACAGCCGGCATCGGCAGCGGCGCCGCCGCGGGACGCAGCTCGCTCGGCGGGGTGAGCGGCGGGACCACCGGCCGGAGCGGCGCCGGCGTCGTCGGCGGGACCGCCACTGCAACTTCCGGCGGCAGGGGCGGCGGCAGCGGCGGGGGCAACTGGGTCTTGTGCCCGCCGAACGGCAGCTCGGCCCCGGCGCCGCTGCTTGACGGCACGGACCTATCCTGCGCGCCGCGATAGCGCGAAAAACACCCGCAGCCGGCCGGCCTTGACGTAAGCTTCGGCAAACCTGCTGGGAGGGAGAAGCGATGCCGACATTCCGCCCGTCCGCCGATCTCGACATGCATTACGAGGTCGACGATTTCACCGACCCGTGGCGAACCCCGGAGACGATCCTGCTCTTGCACGGGAATGCCGAAAGCGGGCTCGCGTGGTGGGCGTGGATGCCGCACCTTGCCCGGCATTACCGCGTCGTGCGGCCGGACATGCGCGGGTTCGGGCAGTCGAGCCCGATGCCGCGCGGCTATCCGTGGACACTCGACCGGCTGATCGAGGATTTCTGTCTGTTGATGGACCATCTCGGCATTGACCGGTTTCACCTGGTCGGCGCCAAGATCGGCGGCACGATCGCCCGCGCCTTTGCCGCCCGCCGCCCGGAGCGGGTCAAGACGCTGACCGTCGTCGGCACGCCGCCGCCGCTGCGCCCCGGCGCCAAGGAGAACGTGCCGGCGCTGGTCGAGATGTTCGAGACTCAGGGCGTCGAATATTGGGCGCGGCAGAACATGGCGAACCGCCTCGGCAGCGCTTTCCCGCCGGAGGGGTTCGAGTTCTGGGTGAAGTATATGGGCCGCACCGCCGTATCGACGCAGCTCGGCTTCATGGGGACGATTGCCTGCGCCGACATCCGCCCCGACATTCCCAAGATAAGCTGCCCGACGCTGGTCATCACGACCGAGAACAGCGGCCTCGGCTCGGTCGCCGAGATGCGCGCCTGGCAGGAGCAGATCCCCGGCTCGGAGCTGAAGGTTTTGCCGGGCAACTCCTACCACGTCGCGGTGACGCATGCCGACGACAGCGCCAAGGCAACGCTCGACTTTATCGCCAGGCGGGGCTAACCCTTCGTGGTCATGGCCGGGCTTGACCCGGCCATCCACGCGAAGCCGCAGATGGATCCCCGGGTCAAGCCCGGGGATGACGAGCTAAACAGATCATGCCTGCGGCTGTGGTGCCGGGCCTTCCGAGCGGCGGCGCATCTCGGCCATGAACTGGTCGAACTCGGCCTTGTCCTTGGCCTGCCTCAGGCGGTCGAGGAATTCCTTGAACTGGCGCTCTTCCTCTTCGAGGCGCCGCAACGTCTCTTCGCGGTATTCGTCGAAGGCGCGGTTACCGCTGGTTCCCGCCGCGCGGCTGCCCGAGCGCTGGTTCATCCAGCCGGGCCCGCACCAGCTCGCGGTGCGCTCCTGCATGCGCTGCTGCATCCGCTCCATCCGCCGCTGCCAGCGCTCGCCGCGGTTAGCCGTCCAGCATCCCATCCGCCCGCTCCCTATGAGGAAACCGAGGACGACGAGCCCCGCCGGCCAGAACAGGACGAAACTGACGATCATCAGCGCGATCCAGGCCGGCTTGCCAATATCGTCGAGCCACATCACGGGGTTCATCGGCGCCTCATGTGAATGTGTATTACATTAACATAGGGGCCGCCTATCGGCTGTCAAGCAAACCTCGTCAACTTTCGGAAGGGGGCGGCGGCGCGATGACGCCGAGGCCGCGCAGGTAGATCAAGACCCCCGCTTCCAGCAGGTCCTCGGCGCTCATCGGCACGGCCCGGCGGCCGGCGTCGCCGCGGGCAAACAGCGAGGCGATGCCATGCGACAGGGCCCAGATGTGCAGGCTCATCATCAGCGCCGGCGGCCGCTTGTCGGCCGGCATATGGGCGCACAGCACGTCGGAGGCGGCTCGCAACACCTCGAACGAGCGGTTCGCCGCTTCGCGCAATCCGGGGTCGGCGTCGAGCGAGATGCCGGCCTCGAACATTGCCGAATAATGCGCCGGCTCGTTGCGCGCGAAGGCGAGGTAGGCACGCCCGACATTCTCAAAGGCGCGGTACGGGTCGGGGCGGCCGCCGTTCCACGCCTGATCGAGCGCCGCCGCGAACAATTCGAAGCCGCGCCGCGCGACGTCCGCGAGGAGCGCCTCGCGGTCGCGGAAATGCCGGTACGGCGCCGCCGAGCTGACGCCGGCCGAGCGCGCGGCATCGGCAAAGGTGAAGCCGGCCGGACCCTTCTGCGCGATCAGATCGAGCGCGGCGCGGATCAGCGCCTCGCGCAGATTGCCGTGATGATAGCCCCGCCTGCCGTCGCCCTCGCCGCCCTGCCTCGACCAGCTCATGTTAGAGGCTTTTACATGAGGCGCGCCTGCTGCACCAATACTGGACTCGTGGCGTTCGGCCCCTCACCCTCCATCGCACCGCGATGGACTCTCCCTCTCCCCGCGTTGCGGTCGAGGATAAGTTTGCGCCGGCATCGCCGCCGCTCTCCCTCTCCCGCTTGCGGTGCTTGCGGGGTGGGGAGCCGCTCTCGTTAGGCGGCGCCGCGGCGGTGCGAGAAGGCGGTTTCGGCGCTGGTGATGAATTCGAGCAAGGCGGCCTCGCCGTTCTCGTTGGCCTTGCGGGCTCGCAGGATCGCATTGCCGACCTCGGCCGGGTCGTCGACTCGCTCGCTCCAGCCGCCAAGGTCCTTTGCCAGATTGGCGTAGTTGCCGCCGAGGTCGCGCGTCCGGTACTTCTCGTGCGAGTCCTTCATTGCGTGCGTCTCGATCGCCATTGTCGAGTTGTTGAGGACGATCGTCGTGATCGGGATGCCGCAGCGCGCCGCGGTCTCGAAATCGAGCCCGGTCATGCCGAAGGCGGCGTCGCCCATGAAGTTGACGCATATCTTGTCCGGGGCGCCGACCTTGGCGCCGATCGCCAGGCCGAGGCCGGTGCCCAGCTGGTGCGACTTGCCCCAGCCGAGATAGCCGCGCGGCTTCTTTGCGACATACATCGGCAGCAGCTGGTCGCGGGGGCTGCCGGAATCGTGCGTCACGATCGCGTCCTCCGACGGAATGACCCGCATGAACTCAGACATCACGAAATACGGGTTGATCGGCCGCTCGCTGGACCGCAGCTTGGCTTCCCAGCGCCCCTGCCACTCGGCCTTGAGGCGGGCGATCGCCGGCCTTGTGCCTTTGGCCGGCGGGTTGCCGCCGCTGCGCTCCTTCACCGCCTCGATCAGCTGCGCCAGCACCAGCTTCGCATCGGCGAGGATCGGCAATACCGTGTCGTTGGCCTTGTAGAGGTCGCGGGGATCGTTGGTGGCATGGATGATCGCCTTGCCCGGCGGGATGATCGGCGTCGAGATGTTGTGCCGGGTCAACGACGTGCCGACGGCGAAGATCAGGTCGGTCTCGTGCAGGAAATGGCGTCCGTGGCCGGTGTAGACGGTGCCGCCCGAACCCAAGGCCAGCGCATGGTCCTCGGGGAAGCAGCTCTTGCCGTCGGTCGTCGTCATCACCGGCGTATCGAGCAGCTCGGCCAGCGCCAAGAGCTCGTCGCACGCCTCGGCATAGAGCACGCCCTGGCCGGCGATGATCATCGGGGTCCTCGCCGCCAGCAGCAGCTTCGCCGCCTCGTCGATGTCGCGCTCGTCGCCGGCCGAGCGGGTGCGGCGGATCTTCGTGTAGTCGACGTGGTTGCCCTGGAACTCGGCGGTCATCACGTCGGTCGGCACCTCGACCATGACCGGGCCGGGCCGGCCGTTCTTCAGCGCGTTGAAGGCGCGGCGCATCGCCCCGACCGTGTGCTCCGGCATGTTGACCGGCTCGACCTGCTTCGTCACCGAGGCGTAGGTGCGGGTCGAGTTGAACAGCGGAAACATCTGCGCCGTCTCGCGCGGATGGCCGAGCGGCAGCAGCAAGACCGGCGTCGAATCCGAATAGGCCGAGGCGATGCCGGCAAAGGCATTCTCGGCGCCCGGCCCGTATTGCATCGCGAAGACGCCCGGTGGGTTGCCGTTGGTGACGCGGGCGCAGCCGTCCGCCATGTGGACGCCGACCCGCTCCTGGCGGCAGATCACCGGTCTGACGCCGGCATTGGCGGCGGCCTCGATGATCGGAGTCGTCGGGAAGCAGAACAAGGTGGAGATGCCCTCGCGCTTCAGGATCTCGGTGATCGCGTCCATGACCAGCATCGGCGTTCTCCCTTAGATTTGGCGGCCTTCGGGAGAGCCTAGCGCCGGAACCGGGGCGGCGCCAGCCGCGGTTGTGTTATGTTGCCGTGGAAGGAGGCCCTGGCGATGACGCAGTCCAATCCTGCCGAAACCGCGATCACCCATGATCCGGCGTATGAGGCCGTCGCGCCGGACGATTTCGCGGCGATGCTGGCGGTCGACCGCTACGGCCGCCGCTCGGATGCGTTCGACGCGATCATCGGCGCCACGCACGACCATTTCTGGGACCCGTACAACCCGGCCTATCTCGATTTCACAGCGCCGTTCGATCTCGAGCACGCGTCGGTCATGCCGCTCGAGCGCTTTCCCGAACTGAACTGCGCCGCCACCGAGCATCTCGACGAGCGGCAGAAGATCCGGCTCGCGAATGAGATCCAGCGCTGGAACCTGTCCAACATCCTGCACGGCGAGCAGGGGGCGCTGTCGTTGTCGGCGTCGCTGTGCGACATCCTCTACGACCCTGGCGCGCAGGAATACGCCGCCAACCAGACGCGCGAGGAGGCGCGCCATGTTGCCGCTTTCGGGCGCTACGTCAGGGTGCGATGGGGGACGCCCTATCCGGTCGGGCAGATGCTCGGCGAGTTCCTGTCGGACATCGTGCAGACGCCGCTCGTCTACAAAAAGCTCGTCGGCATGCAGATCCTCCTGGAAGGGCTGGCGATGGGCGCCTTCGCCAATCTGCACGCCCACACCAACGACCCGCTCCTGAAGCGGCTGGTGCAGCTGGTGATGACCGACGAGGCGTTCCACCACAAATTCGGCAAGATCTGGGCCGACCGCACGCTGCCGAAGCTGACCCGCGACGAGCACGAGCGCGTCGAGGACTGGACCGCGCAGGTGTTCGAGACGCTGCTCTTCAACCTGTCGAGCATCGCCCAGCGCGGCTACATCTACGAGCAATTCGGGCTCGACCCAACGGTGCTGCGGGAGTCGGTGCGGGAAGCGTTTTCCGGCGGCCGCAAACGCGCGATGCGCGAGGGCACCAACATCTTCCGGGTGCTGGTTAAGACATTGTTCAAGGCCGGCATCATCACCGAGCGGACGATCCACGTGTACGCCGCCTGGCTGGATACCGAGGAACTGGCGGCCGAGGGCGAGGCGATGGTCGGCGACGCGATAGCCGCCGAGGGGATCGAATATTTGCGCGAGATAAACCGCGCCCGCCGCGTCATCGGGCAGAAGCCGACGCTGGTGTAGCGATGTCATCCCGGCGAAGGCGGGGGCCCCAGTCATCGGCCGCTCGGACAGTTGAAGGGTGGATCCGGCCTTCGCCGGGATTACATTTTTCGCGAATTGCGCGACGTATGGCTGGCCCGCCAGAAGCCGGGTTGCTGCTGCTGGCGGGCGTGCTACCGTGCCGGTGTCCAAATTCACCGCCAGAAATCCGGAGGAAACCATGGCGCAATCGCGAGAAGTCAACCCGTCGCGCGAAGCCGTTCGCGACGTCGTGCCCGACCTGATCGGCTACAGCGAGCGGGTGCTGTTCGGCGAGGTGTGGGAGCGCCCCGGCCTGAAAAAGCGCGACCGCAGCCTGATCGTCGTCGCCACCCTGATCGCCCTGGGGCGCGAGCGGCAGCTGCCGGGCCACCTGCAGCGCGCCCTCGACAACGGCGTCACCAAGCAGGAGATCAGCGAGATCATCACCCATCTCGCGTTCTACGCCGGCTGGCCGGCGGCGATGACCGCGGCGCAGATTGCCAAGGACGTCTTCGCGAAGAACCCCTGAGCGAGCGACAGCCCCTCACCCCGTGCCCTCTCCCCGCTTGCGGGGAGAGGGAGAGCGGTGGCGCCTTCTCGTCATTCGATCATTTGACCAGCCCTCGCAGCCGCGTCCCCTCTCCCCGCAAGCGGGGAGAGGGACAGGGTGAGGGGGAATGTGGAGGAACGACATCATGAAGGTCGGTTTCATCGGGCTCGGCACGATGGGTGCCAGCATGGCGGCCAATTTGCAGAAGGCCGGGCACGAGCTGGTCGTGCACGACATAAGGCGGGCGGCCGCCGAGCGCCATCTGGCGGCCGGTGCGACCTGGGCCGACAGCCCGAAGGCGCTGGCCGAGCAGTGCGAGGTCATCTTTACGTCATTGCCCGGACCGCCCGAGGTCGAGCAGGTGGCGCTGGGGCCGAACGGCCTCCTGGCCGGGATGAAGGACGGCAGCGCCTATTTCGACCTGTCGACCAACTCGCCGACGATGGTGCGCGAGATCAACCGGCGCTTCTCCGAGAAGCACGTCTACATGCTCGACGCGCCGGTCAGCGGCGGGCCGAAGGGCGCCGCCTCCGGGCGCCTCGCCTTGTGGGTCGGCGGCGACGAACAGATCTTCAACCGCCACAAGCGGGTGCTCGACGCGATCGGCGACCAGGCGCGCTATATCGGGCCGATCGGCGCCGGCTCGGTCGCCAAGCTCGTCCATAACTGCGCCGGTTACGCTATCCAGACCTGCCTTGCCGAAGTCTTCACGATGGGGGTGAAGGCCGGGGTCGAGCCGCTCGCCTTGTGGGAGGCGGTGCGGCAAGGTGCGGGCGGCCGGCGGCGCACCTTCGATGCGCTCGGCGACCATTTCCTGATCGACAGCTACGACCCGCCCGATTTCGCGCTGCGCCTGGCGCACAAGGACGTGACGCTGGCCACCGAGCTGGCCCGCGAGCTGAAGGTGCCGATGCCGATGGCCAATCTCGCGCACAGCGAATTGACCGCGGCGTTGAACCGCGGCTGGGAAAGCCGCGACTCGCGGGTCGCGATGCAGCTCCAGAAGGAGCGCGCCGGCGTGACGATCAAGGTCGACCCGGCAGACGTCAAAGCCGCTCTCGACCGCGACGGCAAATAGCCCAGTCCGAGACATGCCGGCAGCGCGGCTGCACTACGGCGCGCCCGCCAAGGCGCTGCACTGGACAATTGCCGCGCTGCTGGCGGTCCAGCTGCCGCTCGGCTGGCTGATGCCGGATATCCATCGCGGCATGACTCCGGGCGCGGCGATGTCGGTGCACATCTCGATCGGCATGACGATCCTGGTGCTGATGTCGCTGCGGCTGGTGTGGCGTCTCGCCCACCCGGTGGCGCCCGAAAGCAACCTGCCGCCGTGGCAGCGGCTCAGCTCAGAGCTGGTCCACTGGCTCCTTTACGTCGTCGTGCTGCTGACGACGCTGAGCGGCTGGTTCTTCGCCTCGTACCGCGGCTGGAATATCGCGCTCTACGGCATCGCGCCGCTGCCGCATCTGGTCGCGCAAGGCTCCGCGGTCGGCCGCGGCATCGGCAACCTGCACGCGACCCTGGTCTGGGTGCTGCTCGGCCTTGTCGGCGTGCATATGGCGGCCGCTCTGGCGCACCTGTTCGTCTACCGCGACCGGGTGATGCACCGGATGCTGCCGCGAGCCCTCGACCCCGTTGCCTGAGTGCTACTTGAAGCGCGGCATCACCTCGCGGCACCATAGGCGCAGCGACTCCATGACCTGCTCGTGGCTCAGCATGCTGCCGGGGTTGATCTCGGCCGAGACGCCGGCGAGCTGCGCCTCGTCGCGCAGCTGGCGCAGCCGGTCGGCGACCATGTCCGGCGTGCCGACGATGCCCTTGTCCTGCAAGACCTCCGGGTAGCTGAGCGGGCCGCGGAGCAGGTCGGCGCGGTAGGAGGAAAAGCGCATCATGCCGGCCTCCGCCTCGGCCAGCGCCCGCTCCCGGCTCGCCGCGATGTACACCGGCACCTGCAGGTAGGCCTCCGGCTCCCCGGAATGCCCCGCCTCTTGCCACGCTTGGCGATAGGCCCGCGTCTGTTCGGCCAGGACGCTCAACGGACTGGCGCGCACGGCCGAGAACAGCTTGTAGCCGAGTTCGCCGATCGCGCGGTAGGTGTCGGGCTGGCTGGCGGCGATGCGGATTTCCGGATGCGGCTGCGTTACCGGACGCGGCACCAGCGTGAAATTGTCGAACGCGAAATAGCGGCCATGATGCGAGACGACCGGCTCGCTCCACGCCTTCCTGATGATGTCGAGGCTCTCCGCGAACCGGTCCTGGCTTTCCTCGTAGGAGATGCCGTAGGCGTCGTAGGCGCGCGGAAAGGCGCTGCGGCCGACGCCGAAGATCAGCCTGCCGCCGCTGATCTGGTCGATCGTCGCGGTCTCCTCGGCGAGCCGCAGCGGGTGTCCCAACGGCAGGATCTGCACCGCCGTGCCGATCTTGATGCGGCTGGTGCGAGCGGCGATCGCGCTCGCCACGGTCAGCGGCGCCGACAGCAAGGAGCGCGTCGGGTTCATGTGGATTTCCGCCAGCCACACGACGTCGAGGCCCCATTCCTCGGCGGCGGCAATCTCGGCAAACGAATTGGCAAAGGATTGCGCCTGCGACGTCGCCGCGGTCGACCAGAACTCGTGAAAGATGCCGAACTCCATCTGCCCTCCGCCCGCCCGGGCGCCGATTATGCCCGAAACGGCTGCGAATGCAGCAGATTTGCCCCGACCGCGGGTGTCTCCCGCAAGCCGCCCCGCATGGCTTTTGTCAGGCCGCGTTGCCGAAGTGGAACAGCGCCGCCGCGCGCTGTTTGCGCGCCTCGCGCACCGCCTCGCGCTGCTCGGCGCGGCGCCGCAGCGCCTGACGGTCGGCCTCGGCGAGGGAGGCCTGCGTCGGCACCGCGCAGGCGGTCGGGCAGCGTGTCACGCCCTTGGCGCGAATGAAGGCGGCCACCGCTGCCTCGTGTTCCTGTTGCGTCATCGCTCTCTCCATCACTCGATCGCAATCCGATGACGGCGATGCTGACGGATCGGCGGCCGCTGCAAAATCCGGTTTTGTCCTACGGAAGATTACGTAGTCGCCGGACCGGTGACTGGGACCGCGCCCTCACGTCCTTCGAGACGCCGGCTAGCCGCCTCCTCACGATGGGGATCGTTGTTAATGCCCTCACCGGCTTTCCTCATGGCGAGGAGGGCTGCGACGAAGCCGCGGCCCGTCTCGCACCACGCAGGGCGCTGCTGCAACGGCATCGTTTCGCGCGTCATTTCGGCCGCATTGCCGGCAGGATGCCCGTGGCCGGAAGGGAGGCGATGCTAGCGCTCTTCGGCGTCGGTGATGGCGGGGGCGGCGGCGACTTCCTGCACCAGCTTGCGCAGCATCGCGTCGGCGAAATTGTCGAAACTCTTGGCGACGGCGACAAACGAGGCCGGGCCGCCGATCACGTTCTTGCGGTAGTAGTCGTCGAGCCAGGGCTCCTCGCTGAGGATGGCGAGGCCGTTGATGGTGATTCCCTGCTTGACGAGGCGGTCGCGCGCCTCGGCCGGCGGCACCCCGAAATTGGCCATGCCGTCGCCCGACACGTCGATCACCCGGTGGCCCGCCGGCTCCGGCATGTGCTCGAACGCCGCGGCGGAGGCGAGCAGGGCCGACCCGATCGCGGTCAGCCCGTTCGAGGTGCGCGTCGTGGCGCGCACCGCGGCGGCGAAGGCGGCGGCGCCGCTCTCGCTGGCGATATGGGTCCAGCCGACCGTCACCGCGATCTTGTCGGGGTCGGACCACTCGATGACCAGCGCCTCGATCCCGTCGGGCATCGCGCTGATGATGTCGACCAGCCGAGGCGTCTCGAAGGCGCGCGCGATCCCCTCGTGCTGCAGGTTGTAGCGTTCGGTCGAGACGCTCTCCGAGACGTCGATCGCCAGCACCAGCGCCAGGGACGTCGCCTGCGCGGGCCTGCTCGGAAGCGCGGCGGCGGAGACGGCGGCGAGAAGACAGAACGCTGGCGCGAGCCGCATCGGTCACCCCGCATCGGTCACCACGCAGATGCGGCCGTCGCGACCGCAGAGCTCGATGAGCTTAGCGCCCGGCGCGGCGGCAGGCTATAACAACCGCCCGGCGCGCGAGCAGCGGAGCTGGTCCGGGAATGAGGTCCGGAGGTGATCCGGCAATCCCGGCCCGGATCGGCCTCGCCCCGCGCGAGACCCGGACCTGCCGCGATTAGTTCAAAAAGCATGCCAGCCCGCAGCACTCCAGCGACAAGGTTCAGATGACCGATCGCCCCAGCCACCAGCCGTTCGCCGGCATCCGCATCCTCGATTTCACGCGCTACCTGGCCGGACCGTTCGGCACCTACCAGCTTGCCTTGCTGGGGGCGGACGTCATCAAGATCGAGCCGAAAGCGGGCGACGACATGCGCCTGTCGTCATCGGTCAGCCGCGAGTTGTCGGCGCAGAAGCTCGGGCCCTCCTTTCTCGGCATCAACAGCAACAAGCGTAGCCTGACACTCGATCTGACGAAGCCGAAAGCCGTCGAAATCGTCAAACGGCTCACCGAACGGGCAGATGTCGTGTGGGAGAATTTCCGGCCCGGGGTCATGCAGCGCTTCGGGCTCGGCTACGAGACGCTGCGCGAGATCAACCCGCGGCTCGTCTATTGCGCGGTGTCCGGGTTCGGGCAGAACGGGCCGGAATGCGGCACCGCCGCATTCGACGGCAAATTGCAGGCGATGAGCGGCATCATGTCGATCACCGGCCATCCCGAGATGGGACCGACCCGCGCCGGGTTTGCGCTGTGCGACACGATTGGCGGCATGACGGCGGCCTTCGCCGTCGCCAGCGCGCTCTTCCAGCGCACCCATACCGGCGCCGGCCAGTTTGTCGACGTCGCGATGCTCGATGCGGCGCTGGCGTTCATGGCGGGGCCGGTCGCCGAATATACCGTCGCCGGCCACAAGCATCGGCAGTACGGCAATCTGTCGACCACCGGCAAGGTCACCGGCAACCGCTTCAAGGCGGGGGAGGGCGACCTGATGCTGGCGGTGATGACCGAAAAGCAGTTCGCCGCGCTGATGCGCGAACTGGGGCGCGCCGACGTACTCGAGGATCCGCGCTTCGCCGACTGGCCGAGCCGCAGCCGGCACGAGAAAGAGCTGCGGGCGATTATCGAGGAAGCGCTCGCCGCCGCCGACGCCAAGACCTGGGAGGCGCGGCTGACAGCGGCCGACGTGCCGTGCGCCGGCATCTGGCAGATTTCGGAGATCGTGCATCACCCGCAACTGGCGCATCGCGACGTGCTGCAGGAGGTCGACGCGCCCTACGGTCGGCTGCGGCTCGTCGCCTCTGGCTTCGGCCTGGAGCACGATGGCGGCAAGATCGACCG
>JBLMXS010000271.1:0-20462 GCA_050257895.1 Thiohalocapsa sp. | reverse complement strand
TTCCGTACGATGTCGATCTCGTGGATTTGCGGCGAGCTCCCACCAGCTTGCTGGATGAGATCCGCCGGGAAGGCGTCAAATGGAGAGGCTAGAGCGGCGCCTTGCCGAAGCGACTGCGGCTATCGCTCGGCTCGAAGAGCTGGCCGGCAAGGCCGAACGGTCGCTCGTGGAGCGCGACAGTGCCGTGCTGCGGCTGATCTTCACGTACGAGGCCGTGTGGAAGGCGTGGCGTGCCAGAAGGTGCTCGCGGCTCTTGAAAATGTCAGTGCCGCATCGCCGAACGCAACAATACGAGCGGCGCGCAACCTCGGCTGGCTGTCGGACGAAGACGCACGGGCGGCTATAAAACTCGGAGAGCAGCGAAATCTGGCGGTGCACATGTATCGTGATGAGGTCGGAGAACTGATCGAACGGCATCTCGCGGCGCATGCGGCTTTACTGCATCGCTGGCTTGATGCCTTGAAGGAGCGGGCGGCGGGCGACACTTAAACCGGCATGAGCCGACTCATCTCGCCGATTGCCGCCTCCGCCCTTCTCCTTGCCGCCGCGCTCATCCTGACCGCCGCGCCGGCGCGCGCCGACGACATCGGCTGCCTGTCGACGACGTTCCGCTTTATCGGGCCGAACGACAAGGTGTGCGTCAGCGCGTTCGACGACCCGAAGGTGCCGGGGGTGGCCTGCCACATCAGCCAGGCGCGCACCGGCGGCATCAAGGGCGGCCTCGGCCTCGCCGAAGACCCTTCGCGCTTCTCGATCGCCTGCCGCCAGGTCGGGCCGATCACCGCCGACATCACCAAATTGCCCGAGGAGGAGAAGGTCTATTCCGAGAAGACCTCGATCTTCTTCAAGCACACCCACATCTTCCGGATGGTCGACAAGAAGCGGAAGACGCTCGTCTACCTCGCGATCAGCGACAAGATCATCGAAGGCTCGCCGCAGAGTTCGATCTCGACCGTGCCGATCATGCCCTGGGGCAGCGAGCGGTAAAGCCTCAGCTCGCTACAGCGTCTGGAAGCGGGCGCGGGCGCCGCGCTCGATGGCGGCGGCGGTCAGGCGGTCGACATTGAGGCGATGACGCAGCAATTCGAGGATCCGCAGCTCCTCCTGGCTGGCCTCGCCGTCGGCGGCGACGAGATCGCAGGCGATGGCATAGGCGGTCTCGCGCAGGTTCGGCGGCAGCGACTCGCGGATCGCGTCGAGCGTCGCGTCGAGCCCGTCCTCGCGCGCCAAGGCTTCGGCGCAGCCGTTGAGCAATGCCGGCAAGCCGTTGCGGTCAAAGTCGCGGAACACCGGCAGATGCCCGATGATCTCGCCGAGGGTCTGCAATTCGCTGTCCGACATGTCGGCGTCGGCGGCCGAGACGATGACCATCGTGTAGATCAACGCGCCGTGAGGATCGAGCATCGCCTGCCTTTCGCTTTTGCTGCGGCGCACAAGCCAGACCCCCTGCGTCCTGTCAAGCCGCCTCGTGCGCCGGCTCGGCGAGAAACGCGGCGGTGGCGGCCGCCGCCTCGGCCAGCGGCACCCGCAGGATCGGCACCCCCGGCGGGAAGGCGAGCAGCAGCCGCGACGGCAGCGCGCGGTCGAGGATCGCGAAGACGCCGCGATCGTCGGCGCGGCGGATCAGCCTTCCATAGGCCTGGCGCAGCCGCAGCCGGGCGATGCGGTCGTCGTAGAGGGCGCCGCCGAATGCCGCCTTGCGGGCGCGGTGCAGGATGTCGGGGCGCGGCCATGGCACTCGGTCGAACACGATGAGCCGCAGCGAGCGGCCCGGCACGTCGACCCCGTCGCGCACCGCGTCGGTGCCGAACAGGCAGGAATCCTCCTCGGCGCGGAAGATGTCGACCAGGGTCGCGGTCGACATCGCGTCGACATGCTGCGCCAATAGGGACAGGCCCTGCGCCTCGATCGCCGGCGCGATGCGCTCGTGCACCGCGCGCAGCCGCGCGATCGCCGTGAACAGCCCGAGCGCGCCGCCGCCGGCGGCGCCGATCAGCGCCCCAAACGCCGCCGCCACCTGCCCGAGATCGTCGCGCGGTACGTCGGTGACGATGAAGATGCGGGTCTGCGCCGCGTAGTCGAACGGCGAGGCGATGCGCGCCGACGCCGGCGGCTCGGGCAGGTGACGCAGCCCGGTCGCCGCCTCGGCCATCTGCCAGGCGATCCCGGCATCGGCCTCGCCGTCGGTCAGCGTCGCCGAGGTAACGACGACGCCATGGGCCGGCTTCGCCACCGCCTCGGCGAACGGGATGCCGGGATCGATCCAGCTGCGATTGAGCGCGACGTCGCTCTCGCGGCCGTCGCTGCGGTCGAGCGCCAGCCACTCGACGGTCTCCGGCCGTGGCGGCAGGGCGAGGTCGCGCAGCAGCGCGCTCCAGCCGGCGAGCAGGATGTCGGCGCGGCGGTCGAGACCGCGCATCGCCGCGTCGAGCCGCTGGCGCAGGCCGAGGTCGGGCGGGTTCTCGGGGTCTTCGAGCTGCTTGCGCAACGCCGCCGAGAGATGCCGCAGCGCCGCCGCCAGTCGATCCAGCCCGGCAGCGAGGCGGCCCGCGGCGTCGACCAGCCCGTCGACCGGCGGCCTCGCCTCGGCCTCGATGCCGTAGCTCTGCTCAGGCGCGACAGCGCGCGCCAGCAGCTGCTGGCGGACCAGCACGAGAAACGCTTCGAACCCCGGCAGGCCGCGCCCATCGGCGACGCGCTGATGCCAGCCGTCGGCGGGCAGAACGCGCGCCGCCACCAGCGCCGCTATCAAGGCTCTGCCGGCCTCCTCGTCAGCCTCGACGAGATCGCCGATGCGCCGCTGCAGCCCGCGGGCGCGCGAGCGTCCGGCCTCGGCGCCGAGCAGCCAGCGCCGCAATTCGCGCCCTTCCTGCCCCGACAGCCGCACCGAGAACGCGGCGTCGGCCGCCTCCAGCAGGTGATGGCCCTCGTCGAAGACGTAGCGGGTAGGAACCGTTGCATCGTCGAGCCCGCCCAATGCCGCCTGCGCCATGACCAGCGCGTGGTTGGCGACGACGATCCGCGCATGCCGCGCCGCCCGCACGTTCTTCTCGACAAAGCAGCGGCGGAAATGCGGGCAGGCTGAATGGATGCACTCGCCGCGCCGGTCGGCCAGCACATTGACGCGGCCGCGGCCGATCAGCTCGGCCAGCCAGCCGGGAAAATCGCCGCCGACCAGATCGCCCGAACCGGTGGCGCCGATCCAGCGCGCGATCAGCGCCAGCGGCGCCACCGAGGCGGTCCCGCGCGCCGTCGCCGCCCGTACCGCATCCTCGTAATTCAACAGGCAGAGAAAATTCTCCCGCCCCTTGCGGACCACGACGCGGCGGCGCTTCTGCACCGGCTCCGGGTAGAGCCGGTCGAGCTCCTGCGCGATCTGGCTCTGCAGATTGCGGGTGTAGGTCGAGATCCACACGGCGCCCTGGTTCTTTTCGGCCCACAGGCTGGCCGGCGCGATATAGCCCAGCGTCTTGCCGACGCCGGTGCCGGCTTCGGCCAGCACCGCCTGCGGGGTCTCCGGCCGCTCGCGCGGCAGGAAGGCGGCGGCGACCGCGGCGGCGTAATCGGCTTGCTGCGGCCGCGCCTCGGCACCCTCGCCGAGCAGGCCCGCGAGCCGCCGGCGCGCCTCTGCCGCGGTGACGGCGAGGTTGCCGGGAGGCGGAGGCGGCGCGCGGTCCTGCCACTCGGCAAGAGATTGCCAGACCCGCAGCCCCGCCGCCCGCCGCATCGCGCCGGGCTCGGCCGTCGGCAGCGCGGTCAGCACCGCCGGACCCCAGCGCCAACCGGCTTGCGCGGCGGCTTCCGCAACGGCGCGCAATTCGGGGTTGGGCTCGCCCTGCAATTGCTGCAACAAGGCCCGCGCCGCCGTCGCGAGGAGGACGCAGGCTTCGGCCATGCTGCCAGGCGGGACGAGGCCGAGAGCCGCGGCGAGGCCGCGCGGCGTCGGCACGCAGAACTGCGCCGGCTGCACCAGCGCAAACAGTTCGAGCAGGTCGAGCGCGGCGAAGCCGGCCATATCGAGCCGGCGCGCGACTGCCGGGGAATGGCAGACCATCGCGGCGTCGCGCTCCAGCCGCCGCCGCGCCTCGGGGGCGCCGAGGCTCTCGATCTCGCCGTCCGGCGACAGCCAGACGATCTCGCGGAACCCCGCGACCAGCGCCGACGCCCGCGGCACCAGCACGGCATCGGCCGCTGGCGGACCTACATCTGGCAAGATTCGCCTAAACCGATTGTAGTGTCATTGCGATGAGCGCAGCGACGAAGCGATCTCGGCACCGAGCCTCGCAGGTCCGGATTGCCGCGTCGGCCCTGCGAGCCTCCTCGCAATGACAAAGCAAGGGACTTCTTCATCTTGCGAAGGCGCAATACGATGGCGGCATGACCCTGATGATCTACCACATCTGTCCCGCCGCGGCATGGGAAGCGGCCGTTGCGGCCGGCCGCTACGACGGTGGCGACGACGATCGCCGAGACGGCTTTATCCATTGTTCGACCGCCGGGCAGATCATCGAAAGCGCGCGGCGCCACCGTGCCGGACAAGCGGGGCTGGTGCTGCTAAAGATCGCGACGGAGTCGCTCGGCGACCGGCTGCGCTGGGAGACCTCCCGCGGCGGCGCCCTCTTCCCGCATCTCTACGGCCCGCTCGACCCGGCGGAGGTGGCGGAGGTGCAGCCTCTGCCGCTCGGCCCCGACGGCACGCACCTCTTCCCGCCGGTGGTTTAGCGCGAATAGCCTCCCATTATCACGATCGTCATGGCCGGGCTTGACCCGGCCATCCACGCAATCTCAGTGAAGCCCGTGCCGTTGTGCGTGGATGCCCGGCCCGGCTCAAGGCCGGGCATGACGACGAAATGACAGTCTTTGCGCTGTCAGGCCTGCTTCGCTTCGATGATCGAGCGGCGGATGGCGCGAGTGTCGGTGAACCATTCGTGCAGCGTCTCGCCGTCGCCGCGGCGAATCGCCCGCTGCAGGGCCGTCAGATCCTCGCTGAAGCGCTGCAGCAGCTCCAGCACCGCCTCGCGGTTGGCCAGGAAGATGTCGCGCCACATCACCGGGTCGGAGGCGGCGATGCGGGTGAAGTCGCGGAAGCCGCCGGCCGAGTAGGCGACGACCTCGGATTGCAGATCCTCGCCGAGCTGGGTGGCGGTGCCAACGATCGTGTAGGCGATCAAATGCGGCAGATGCGAGGTGACGGCCAGCACCTTGTCGTGATGCTCGGGCGCCATCGTCACGACCCGCATCCCGGCCAGCTGCCACAGCGCCGTCACCCGGGCGACCGCCGCCGGGTCCGTCTCTGGCAATGGCGTCAGGATGCACCAGCGGTCGTGGAACAATTCGGCAAACCCGGCTTCCGGCCCGGAATGCTCGGTGCCGGCCACCGGGTGGCCCGGCACGAAATGCACCCGCGGCGGCAGGCCCGGCTGCAAGGCCTCGATCGCCGCGCCCTTGACCGAGCCGACATCGGTGACGATCGCACGGTCGCGCAGCGCCGGCGCGATCCGCGCGGCGACGTCGCGATACGCCGACAGCGGGGTCGCGATCACCACCAGGTCGGCATCGCGGACGGCCGCTGCCGGGTCGTCGGTCGCGATGTCGGCGAGCCCCAGCCGGCTTGCCGCCGCCAATGTCTCGGCGCGGCGGGCGCAGGCGACGATCGTCGTCTCAGCGCTGTCGCGGCGCAGCACCCGCGCGAGCGAGGAGCCGATCAGCCCGATCCCGATCAGCGCGACGCGCTCGAACAGCTGCCCGCTCATCGCGCTTTGATGAACTCGGCGAGTGCGGCGGCGACGGTCTCCATTTCCTCGCCGGTGCCGATCGTGATGCGCAGATGCGCCGGCAGGCCGTACGCCCCCATCTGCCGCACGAGGATGCCGCGCCGCTGCAAGAACGCGAAGGCGGTGTCGGCGTTGCGCGCGGGATCGTCCGGAAAGCCCGCCAGCACGAAATTGCCGACACTCGGCGTCAGCTTCAGGCCGAGTGCCTTGAGCCTCTCCGACAGCCACGGCAACCAGCGCTCGTTGTGGCCGCGGGCGCGAGCGAGGGCCTCGACATCCTCTACCGCCGCAACGCCGGCGGCGAGCGCGGCGGCGCTGACATTGAACGGGCCGCGGATGCGGTTCAAGACGTCGGCCACCGCCGGCGGGCAATAGGCCCAGCCGAGCCGCAGCCCGGCGAGCGCGTAGATCTTCGAAAAGGTACGCAGCATCACGACGTTGTCGGCGCGGTTGACCAGCGCGATGCCGGGTTCGTAGTCGTTGCGGTTGACGAATTCGGCGTAGGCCGCGTCGATCGCCAGCACGACATGCCGCGGCAGCCCGGCATGCAGCCGCGCCAGCTCGTCGGCGGAGAGATAGGTGCCGGTCGGGTTGTTGGGGTTGGCGATAAAAACGATGCGGGTCTTCTCAGTGACGCGGGCCAGGAAGCCGTCGACGTCGGCGGTCAGCTCGCGCTCGGGGACCGCGACCGGGGTCGCGCCGACCGACTTGGCCCCGATCGGGTACATCAGAAACCCGTGCCGGCTGTAGAGCACTTCATCGCCGATTCCGACATAGGCGCGGATCAGGAGGCCGATCAGCTCGTCGGAGCCGGCGCCGCAGACAATGCGGTCGGGATCGAGCCCGTGATGACGGCCGATCGCAGCGCGCAGCGCGACGGCACCGCCGTCGGGGTAGCGGTGGATCTCGTCTGCAAGTCCCCGGTAGGCGGCGATCGCCTTCGGGCTCGGGCCGAGCGCGCTCTCGTTCGAGGCGAGGCGGATCGGCTGTGCGACGCCCTCGGCCTTCGACTCGCCTGGGACATAGGGCGCAATGTCGAGGATGCCCGGCCCTGGGACCGGCGCGCCCGGGGGCGTGCCGAGGGTCGTCATCGGCTCAACCTCGGGCCGCCGCGGCGGCGCCGGCGGACTGCACAAAGCCGTGCAGGCTGGGGCCTGCAAGCTCGGCGGCGGCGAGCGGCACGGCGTACGCCCCGACCCGCATCAAGCGATAAAGGTCAGTGCCGAGCTGCGCCTCAAACCGCCCGATGCGGGGATCCGACAGCGGCACGAAACCGTCGATCTCGATCAGCGTGTTGACCCCGTCCCGATGCTCGTAAGAGGCCATGAAGGTGCAGTCGAGCGCCAGCGCCGACAAGGTCGACAGGATGCGGCCGCGGCTGATGTGCGGTGCGTTCTCGATAGCGATCAGGGTGCGGTCGTGCCCGGTCGGCTGCTCGGGGAAGCGGCCGATCGCCAGCGCGTCGCCGCCGTCCGAGCGGGCGTTGCCACGGCCGCCGAACGGCAGCCGCGCGATGACCCGTGGCGCCTCGTCCTGCGTCGACAGCAACAGCCGCCACCACGGGTCGGCGTCCCCTTCCTCCGGCATCGGCAAGACGCCGATGACGCTGCCGCTCTCGCTGACGGCGCGGATCACCTGGCCGACCGTCCGGAACGGCAGCATCGGCGTGTGGCTGCCGTAATGGTCGCGCGCGAGGTCCCAGTAGCCCTGCGCCTCGGGCGGCGCGAAAACCGCGACGGCGATATTGTCCTGCAGGCGCACCGTGGCGCCGAGCAGTTCGCGCCACATCCGCACCAGCGTCGCGGTCGGGAAGGCGCCGCGGTTGCGCGCCACGAGGCGGCGGATGATCCCGGCCTCGCGCGCCGGCTGGTGCGCGGCGCTCTGGTGAGTCGGCGGGTGGCCGTTGCTGCGCTTGTGCGCCGCGACGCCGGCGACAATGTCGAGCCGCTCGATCAGAAGGTCCTGCAGCCTGTCGTCGATCTCGTCAATGCGTCGGCGCAACTGTTCGAGATCGGACGGGATATCTGACATGGTTTCGATCGCTGCCGGGGTGGCGATAGTAGTACGGTCCCGGTCGGGCAAAATCAAAGAAAACGTTGACATACCAGGCCCCCGATCCATAGCTAAGGGCGCGCCAACGGCCGCGATTGCCGGTCCGCGGCGCGATCGTGATCCGCTGATCCAGAGCCTCATTTGTCGATCCTGACCGCCCCTCGGCTGCGGCCGTCCGAAAGCGAATGGCCCGGCCATCGCCTCGTCGTCGAGGAGAAGCTGCGGCTCGATTGCGGCGTCGAGCTCGGGCCGTTCACGATCGCCTACCAGACCTATGGAAAGCTCAACCCGGAGCGCAGCAACGCGATCCTCGTCTGTCATGCGCTGACCGGCGACCAGTTCGTCGCCGACCCGCATCCGATCACCCGCCATCCCGGCTGGTGGACGACCTTGGTCGGCGCCGGCGGCGTGCTCGACACCGACCGCTATTTCCTGGTCTGCGCCAACGTGCTCGGCGGCTGCATGGGCAGCAGCGGGCCGCGCGAGACCAACCCGGCGACCGGCGAGGCGTGGGCGCTCGACTTTCCAGTCATCACCATTCGCGACATGGTGCGGGCGCAGCAGCGGCTGATCGACCATCTCGGGATCGAGCGGCTGTTCTGCGTGATCGGCGGCTCGATGGGGGCGATGCAGGTCCTGCAATGGGCCTCGACATTCCCCGAGCGCCTGTTCGCCGCTGTTCCGATCGCCGGCGCGGCCCGGCATTCGGCGCAGAACATCGCCTTTCACGAGGTCGGACGGCAGGCGATCATGGCCGATCCCGATTGGTGCGGCGGACGCTATCTGAGCCTCGGGCGCAACCCGTCGCGCGGTCTCGCGGTGGCGCGCATGGCGGCGCACGTCACCTACCTGTCGGAAGCCGCCTTGCACCGCAAATTCGGCCGCAACCTGCAGGACCGCAACGCCGTCACCTACGGCTTCGACGCCGATTTTCAGGTCGAGAGCTATCTGCGCCACCAAGGGAGCACGTTCGTAGACCGGTTCGACGCCAACTCCTATCTCTACATCACGCGGGCGATGGATTATTTCGACCTGGCGGCCGAGCATGGCGGCTCGCTGCCGGCCGCGTTCGCCGGCAACCAGCCGCGCTTCTGCATCATCTCGTTCACCAGCGACTGGCTGTTTCCGACGTCCGAGAGCCGCGCCCTGGTGCATGCCCTCAACGCCGTCGCCGCCAATGTCAGCTTTGTCGAGATCGAGACCGACAAGGGGCACGACGCCTTCCTGCTGCACGAACCGGAGCTGTTCGCGACCTTGCGCGGCTTCCTGACCGGCTGCGCCGAGCATCGCGGTCTGCCGCGCTTTTGGAGCCGACAAGGATGAGCCGCACCGCTGCGCTGCCGCTCGGGCTCGCCGACCCGGTGCCGGCCGCGGCGGCGGCGGCATCGGAGCTGCGTCGCGACCTTGGGCTCATCGCCGAGATGATCGCGCCGGCGACGCGGGTCCTCGACATCGGCTGCGGCGACGGCGCCCTGCTCGCCTATCTGGCGCGCGCCAAGGCGGTCGACGCGCGCGGCATCGAGCTCAGCCAGTCCGGCGTCAACGCCTGCGTCCGCCACGGCCTGTCGGTCATCCAGGGCGACGCCGACCGCGATCTCGACGCCTTTCCCGACAACGCCTTCGATGTCGTTGTCCTAAGCCAGACGTTGCAGGCGACGCGCCAGCCGCGGCATGTGCTCGAGGCATTGCTGCGCATCGGCCGCCGCGCCATCGTGTCGTTCCCCAATTTCGGCTATTGGCGCATCCGCCTCAGCCTGCTCTGGCGCGGCCGCATGCCGCAATCGGAGCTACTCAACAACGCGTGGTACGACACGCCGAACATCCATCTGTGCACGATCAGCGACTTTGTCGCGCTGTGCGACGAGATCGGCGCCACGATCGAGCGCAGCCTGACGCTCGACCGGCACGGTCATCCGTACACCCTCAACCCGCGCGGCAGCCTCGCCAACTTCCTGGCCGAACAGGGCGTCTTCGTGCTGTCGGGGAAGCGGCAACAGGCGGGTAAATGACACCGTCGACCCTTCCCCCCTTCGTCATGGCCGGGCTTGACCCGGCCATCCACGAGAAGTCGGACGGCCTGGGTGTTTGCGCGTGTATGCCCGCGTCAAGCCCGGGCATGAGGAGGCAGTAGTAAGGACAGTCTGTCCCCGAACCTCAGGAAACGGCGGCCGTCTCCAGCCCGGCGCCGATTCCTGCTGGCACAGCCGCGTTGTCGTAGAGGTGGCAGGCCAGGGTGCGGCCGGCGACCGCCTGCAAGATCGGCTCCTCGCCGGCGCAGCGCGCCATTGCCTGCGGGCAGCGCGGATGGAAGCGGCAGCCCGAGGGCGGGTTGATCGGGCTCGGTACCTCGCCGGGCAGGATGATCTCCTCCCGCCGTTCGTCGGGATGGCTCGGCAATGCCGCCGAAAACAGCGCCTCGGTATAGGGGTGCTTCGGCTCGCGCGCCAGCGCGCGAGCTTCGCCGGTCTCGACAACCTTGCCGAGATACATGACCGCGATCGTGTGGCTCATATGCGCCACCGCCGCCAGATCGTGCGCGATAAACAGGTAGGATAGGCCGAGCCGCTCCTGCAGGTCGCGCAACAGGTTGAGGATCTGGGCCCGGATCGACACGTCGAGCGCCGACACCGGCTCGTCGAGCACGATGAGGCGCGGCGACAGCGCCAGGGCGCGGGCGATCGCGATGCGCTGGCGCTGGCCGCCGGAGAATTCGTGCGGGAACAGATCGGCGGCGCGCGCCGGCAAGCCCACCAAGTCCAACAGTTCGAGGACGCGGGCGCGCACCGTATCGGCCGGCAGCGCCTCGTTGGTGGTCAGCGGCTCGGAGATGATGGCGCTGATCCGCATTCGCGGGTTGAGCGAGGCGTAGGGGTCCTGGAATACCGCCTGCACCGATTTGCGGTAGTGCCGTCGCCCTGCCGCATCGAGGGTTTGCAGGTCCTTGCCCTCGAAGCGCATGACGCCGCCGGTCGGTGTCTCCAGCCCGAGCACCAGCTTTGCCGTCGTCGTCTTGCCGCAGCCCGACTCGCCGACGATCCCGAGGGTCTGGCCGCGCTCGATCGTAAACGAGACGCCGTCGACCGCACGTACCGTGCCGCGATCGCCGCCGAACAATCCGCGCCGCGCGGGGAAGTGTTTGGTGAGCTTTTGCGCTTCGAGAACGACCATCAGGCGACTCCATCGGCGACGCGGAAATCGGCGCCCGCCGTGGCCGGCTCCGACAACCAGCATCGCGTCGTGCGGCCCTCTTCCGGTGCGAAAACGGGCGGCGCCTCGTCGCGGCAGCGCACCATCGCCTGCGGGCAGCGTGCCGCAAAGGAGCAGCCGGGGGGCAGGTTCGACAGGTCGGGCGGCTGTCCGTCAATCGCCGTCAGGCGCTGGTCGGGGTCGCCCATCCGCGGGATCGAGTTGAGCAGCGCCTTGGTGTAGGGATGCGCCGGTGCGTTGAAAATGCGCGACACCGGCCCCGACTCGACCACCCGTCCGGCATACATCACCGCCAGCTTGTCGCACATCTTGGCGACAATGCCGAGGTTGTGGGTGATGAAGATCAGCGCCAGCCCGTGCGCCTGCTGCAGGTCGCGCAGCATCTTGAGGTATTGCGCCTGGATCGTCAGGTCGAGGCTGGTGGTCGGCTCGTCGGCGATCAACAGGCGCGGCTCGCACGCGATGCCGATGGCGCCGACGATGCGCTGGCGCATGCCGCCCGACATCTCGTGCGGGTATTGCTTGAGGCGCGTTTCGGGCGAGGGGATGCGCACCGCCTTCAGCAATTCGCGCGCCCGGCTCCAGGCGGTGGCGCGCGGCGCCCCCTCGTGCACCCGGATCGGCTCCGCCACCTGGTCGCCGATCGTGAACAGCGGGTTGAGCGAGGCCATCGGGTCCTGCAGCACCATCGCGAGGCGCTTGCCGCGGATCTGCTGCATCTCGGGCTCGGGCTTCGGGACGAGGTCCTCGCCCTCGAACAGGATGCGGCCGCCGACGATGCGCGCCGCCGGCGGCAGCACCCGCATCAGCGTCAGCGCCAGCGTGCTCTTGCCGGAGCCGGATTCGCCGACGATCCCCAAGGTCTCGCCGGCATGCAGCTTCAAGGACACGTCGTCGACGGCGCGCACGACGCGGGTGCCCTGCCCCGAGACGTAATGCGTCGACAGATGGTCGAGTTCGAGGAGCGGCGTCGCAGACATGCCAAAAGCCATCACAGTTGCCGCAGCTGCGGGTCGAACTTGACCCGGAACCAGTCGCCCATCAGGTTTGCCGACAGCACCATCAGCATGATGCAGGCGCCCGGGAAGGCGGTCAGCCACCAGTAGCCGACCATCAGCCCCTGCTTGCCGTCCGACAGCATCAGCCCCCAGGCCGGCTGCGGCGGCGGCACGCCGACGCCGAGGAAGGACAGCGTCGCCTCGGCGATGATGACGACGCCGAGCATCAGCGTGCCCAGCACGATCGCCGAGTTGATGACGTTGGGCAAGATGTGGCGGTACATGATCGTCAGCTTCGAGCAGCCGGCGACGATTGCCAGCCGCACGAATTCGCGCTCCTTCAGCGACAGCACCTCGCCGCGGATCACCCTGGCGTAGCGGGTCCAGTAGACGAGGCCCAGGATGATCACGATGTTCCACATGCTGGGGCCGACGATCGCCGCCAGGAAGATCGCGAAGGTCAGCGCCGGCAGCGCCAGCCAGGTGTCGGTGATGCGCATGATCACCTGGTCGACCCAGCCGCCGAGATAGCCCGACAGGATGCCGAGCGCGGTGCCGAGGACGCCGGCGAAGATGACGGCGGTGAAGCCGACGACCATCGACACGCGGGCGCCGAAGATCAGCCGGGACAGCACGTCGCGCCCCAGCTGGTCGGTGCCGAGCAGGTATTCGGTGCTGCCGCCGTGCACCCAGAACGGCGGCTTGAAGCGCGCGACCAAGCTGCCGACCTCGGGATTGTGCGGCGCCAGCTGGTTGGCGAAGACCGCGACGAGCGCGATCACCAGCAGGATCGCCGTCGGGGCGATCGGCAGGTCGCCGAGGCGCAGGCGCCTGACAAACGCCAAGCGCGGCTTCGGCGGGCTTGTCGGAAGGCGGATGACGTCAGCAGGCGTGCTCATGCCTCAGCTCTCCAGCCGGATGCGCGGGTCGATCACCGCATAGAGGATGTCGACCGCGAGGTTGACGACGATGATCATAAAGCCGCCCAGGATCACGACGCCCTGGACGACCGGGAAGTCGCGGAAGGTGATGCCCTCGTAGAGGAGCCGGCCGATGCCCGGCCAGGCGAACACCGTCTCCACCACCACCGCGACGTTGACCATGATGACGAGGTTGATCCCGGCCAAGGTCAGCACCGGGATCAGCGCATTCTTGAAGGCATGCTTGGCGATCACCAGCCGCTGCGGCAGGCCTTTCAAGCGCGCCAGCTTGATGTATTCGGAGCCGAGCACGTCGAGCATCGACGAACGGGTCATCCGCATGTGCGAGGCGGCGAAATACCAGCCGAGCGCGAAGGCCGGCATGATCAGATGCGCAATGCCGCCAGCTCCCGACGACGGCAGCCAGCCGAGATACACCGAGAAGACGAGGATCAGCACCAGCCCGACGAGGAACGACGGCAACGACAGGCCGAGCATCGCGAACATTTTGCCGGCGTTGTCCCAAAAGCGGCCGACACTGACCGAGGCGAGGATGCCGCTCGGGATGCCGATCAAGAGCGACAGCCCCATCGCCACGAAGGCCAGCAAGAGCGAGTTGGGCAGCCGTTCGAGGTAGAGCTGGAAGACCGGCGTCTGGTAGTAGAACGACTGCCCGAGATCGCCGTGGAACAGGCTCCACATAAAGAGCCCGTATTGCACGATGAGCGGCCGGTCGAGACCGAACTGGTGATGGATCGCGGCGATGTCGGCATCGCTGGCGCCCGGCTCGACCAACAGCGTCGCCGGGTCGCCGGTCACCCGCACAAAGAAGAAGATCGTCACCGACAAGAGAAACAGCGACAACAGGCAGTAGCCGACCCGCCGAATAATGTATTGCTTCATGAAGCCCGCTCCATCCTTCCAGCCGCGGGTTATGTTGTCTTGATCGTCAGATCCTCGAACGGCGCGGTGTAGGCGAAGCCGGGGATCTTGCCGAACGAGGACTCGCCGACGCGCGGCCCGACCGCGTTAATGAACCCGAGCTGCCAGATCGGCGCGTAGATCGCCTTCTGGTACACCAGCTCCTGCATCTGCTGCAGGATCGCGTTGCGTTTCGCCGGGTTCATCTCGTCGGCCTGCTTGGGGTAGAGCGCGTCGATGTCGGGGTAACTGCCGTAGACGAACGAGCCGCCCTTGACGACGAAGTTCTGCAGCCGGGTCGCCGCGTTGCCGAAGGCGGCGCTGGCGCCCTGGATCACCCCCTTATTGTATTTCTTTGCGGCATAGCCGCCGAAGAACCCGGCCCGCTCGATCGGCTGCAACTTCAGCTGGATGCCGATCGCCGCCAGATTGTTCAGCGACACCTCGGCCATGTTGGCGTAGGAGCTGTCGCAGTACAGGAGGCCGGCGTTGAAGCCGCTGCCGTGGCCGGCTTCGGTCAGCAGTTTCTTCGCCTTGGCCGGATCGTAGACCGCCGCCGGCGGCTGCCAGTACCCCTCGAACGTGTAGGGGATGACGCTGTTGGTGGTCTTGCAATAGCCCAGAAACAGCGCCTGGTTCATGCCCTCGCGGTCGATCGCGAGGTTGGCCGCCTGCCGCACCCGCAGATCGTGCCACGGCGATTTCGGGTCCCACTGCTCGGGGAAATAGAGCCAGTTCGGCGCCTGCAGGACGACCGGCTTGAGGCTGAGGCCGGGGCTCTCCTTCACCTCCTGCGCCAGCTCGCCGCGGATCGAATAGGCGATGTCGACTTCGCCCCCTTTGAGCGCCGCCAGCCGGGTCGCCTCCTCCGGGATGACCCGCATCACCAGCCGCTTCACCGCCGGCTTCTTGCGCCAATAGCCCTCGAAGGCTTCCAGCACCAGCTCCTGGCCCGGCGTGAACGAGACGAACTTGTACGGGCCGGCGCCGATCGGATGCTTTTTGAAGCCCTCGTCGCCGACCTTATCGACGTATTTCTTCGGCACGATCCAGCCGGCGCCGCTGGCGCTCGAATAGAAGGTGAGGAAGTCGGGCCAAGGTTGCTTCAGCTTGAAGCGGACGTGCTGCGGATCGGGAGTTTCGATCGCCGCCACCTGCTTTTTCAGCAGGTCCTTGGCGGCCCCGTGGTAGCGCTCGAACGAGAACTTCACGTCCTCCGAGGTGACCGGGGAGCCGTCGTGAAACATCACGCCCTTGCGGATCACAAAGTCGTGAGTGATGCCGTCTTCCGACGCCGTCCAGGACTCGGCGAGCGAGGCCGACTGCAGCTTGTCGGGCATCGGCTTCACCATCGCGTCGTGCAGCGCGTAAAGCACCATGTACGGCGTGATGATGCCCTGCGTCTCGGCCGGGTCGAACCAGGTGGGCGCCAGTGACACGTGGAGCGCATAGGTCAACTGGCTGCCGCTGTCGGCGGCGCGGGCGAGGCCCGGCGCACCGGTGGCGCCGGCGGCGAGGCCGAGCGCGGTCGCCGCGAGCAGATCCCGCCTGGTCATTCCCGGATAGTCGCTGCCCGGACTGGCTACGGTGACGGGACGCACGGCTCGACGCATTGGCTTTTCACTCCCCGTTGACGGCTTGGCACAAAGCCTTGCGTCAAATGTAGAGCAGCAATGCACGGCTGTCTCGGCTATTCTGCGGCGGTACCAATGCAACCAAAGATACATGCCGCGCGCGGAGATGCAGCGCGCGCCGCGGTCGGCAGACAGGCCGTGCTCGGCAAGATCCTCGGCGCCGCGCTGGGCTTCTTCGCGGTCCTCGCCCTCTTTTATGCAGCGCTGTGCTGGTTATTCTGGTTCTATGAGTCGGCCTTCGTCTTCGCCCAGGTGGCGCGGCCGGCGGTCGCGCCCGCGACCCTGGGGCTCAAGGATTTCGCCAAGGTCACCGTCACCACCGAAGACGGCGTGCCGCTCTACGGCTGGTGGCGGCGACCCGATGCCGGCGCCGGCGCCATCGTGCTGTTCACCGGCAGCGGCGTGACACTGGCGGATTACCCGCCGCTCTTGGCCGATCTTGCGGCGCACAAATTCGGCGTGCTGGGTATCGACTACCGCGGCAACGGCGCCTCCCCCGGCACGCCGAGCGAGAAGGCCTGGCACGCCGACGCCCGCGCCGCCTTCGATTTTGTCCACCGAGCCGCGCCCGGCGCGAAGATCGCCGCGTTGGGGGAGAGCATGGGCACCGGCTTTGCGATCGGCCTGGCGCTCGACCGGCCGGTCGCCGGGGTACTCCTCAATTCGCCCTATGCCTCGGTGCTGCGGCTGTTCGAAATGCACGGGGTCCGGGCCTTGCCGCCTGTGCCGCTGCCGTTCCGCCTGCTGATGACCGACACCATCGACAGCGAGGCGATGATCCGGCATCTGAGGGTGCCGGTCTTGATCCTGCACGGCAGCGAGGACCGGGCCATCCCGATCGGTGAGGCGCGGCGGCTTTACGCGGCGGCGCACGAACCCAAGGCAATGATCGAGGTGGCCGGCGCCGGCCATGTCGAGACCTGGTTCGGCATCGCCCGCGCCCGTGCCTTGGCTGCGCTCGCCGAATGGACGAAGCCGTAGGAGAAGGCCGCGACCGGCCCCACCCTAACCTCCCCCGCCAGCGGGGGAGGGGAACCCCTCAGGCGTCCCGCAATGCTACTCCCACCCCCGCGGGCGGGGGAGGGCGGGGGTGGGGGTATTCCCCCGGCTAAGCGTAGCGCCTACTCCCGGAATGTTGTGCGCAGCGCGTCCCACTCGTCGGCGCCCCACAGCTGGAAGGTCTCGCGCACTGTCATCTCGCGCACCGGTGCCGGATGGCGGCGCGTCGCCGCCAGCTCGGCAAGCATCTTCTCGCAGATGCCGACGACGTTCTTGATCAAGAGGCCCGGCACGATCGCCAGCTTGTAGCCCATGCGCTCGGCCTCGCCGAGGTCGAGCTCGGGCGTCTTGCCGCCGCGCACGACGTTGAGGAGGCAGGGCCCCTTGACGAGGCGAGGCACCGCCGCGACCTCCTCCATTGTCTGCGGCGCCTCGAGGAACACCATGTCGGCGCCGGCGGCGAGCGCGGCATTGCCGCGCGCCACCGCCTCCTCGAACCCGGCGACGGCGCGCGCATCAGTGCGCGCAATGACGAGGAAATCGGGGTCGCGGCGGGCGGAAGCGGCGGCGCGGATCTTGGCCAGCCAATCCGCCCGCGGCACGATCTCCTTGTCGTCGAGATGGCCGCATTTCTTCGGGAAGCCCTGGTCCTCGATATGGATCCCGGCCACCCCGGCCTGTTCGTATTCGCGCACCGTGCGCACGACGTTGAGCTCGTTGCCGTAGCCGGTATCGGCGTCGGCGATGACCGGAAGATCGATGGCGGCGGCGATCCGTCCGCCGTTCGCCACCATCTCCGACATCGTGACGAGCCCGAAATCGGGGTAGCCCAAGGTCGCCGCCGTCCCAGCGCCGGTCATATAGACCGCATCGAACCCGGCCCGCTCAATGAGCCGCGCCGTGATGCAGTCATACGCGCCCGGCGCCACCGTCATGCCGTTGCGCCGCAACAACTCGCGCATCCGCCCCGCCTGGGTCATCGCTTTCTCCTCGGTTGTCATTGCGAGCGGAGCGAAGCAATCTCGTTCCGGTCGCGCGCTGCCGTCGAGATTGCGTTGTCGCTGCGCTCCTCGCAATGACATTGGGGGTGAAGCATGATCCCGGTTTCCGCGAAGAACATCGAGTTCGTCGGGCATACGGACCAGGCCGGGCGCGGCGACGGCGTGCAGGTCATGGTGCACAAGGGCCATGCCTTTGTCGGGCACATGTTCTCGGACGGCTTCACCGTCACCGATGTGCGTGATCCGCGGCATCCGCGGCCGGTCAACTTCACGGCGGCGCCGCCCAATTCGCGGGCCTTTCACCTGCAGACGCACGGCGACCTCTTACTCACCGTCAACTCGCCGAATATCTGGGTGTTGCAGGGCTATTCCGACCCCAACGACTACTTCAAGGCCTCGATCACCGAGACCTTCACCAAGCGCGATAAGACCTTCACCGCCGGCCTGCGCGTCTTCGACATCTCGAAGCCGGCCGAGCCGCGCGAGATCGGCTTCATGCCGGTCGACGGGCTGGGGCTGCATCGCCTGTGGTATGTCGGCGGCCGTTATGCCTACGCCTCCTGCCACTGGCAGGGCTTCACCGACCACGTGCTGGCGATCATCGACATGAAGGAGCCGACCCGGCCGGAGGTGGTGGGCCGCTGGTGGCTGCCCGGCATGCACGCGGCTGTCGGCGAGACGCCGTCCTGGCAAGGCAAGCGCTATGCGCTGCACCACGCGATCGTCGCCGGCAACCTCGCCTACGCCGCCTGGCGCGACGGCGGGATGACGATCCTCGACGTCGCCGATCCGACGGCGCCGAAGCTGCTGGCGCACCGCAACTGGTGCCCGCCGTTCGGCGGCGGCACGCACACGCCGTTGCCGCTCCCCGGCCGCAACCTCGCCGTCTTCGCCGACGAGGGCAATCTCGACAACTGCCAGAACGGCATCCAGCGCTGCTGGGTGTTCGACGTGCGCGAGCCCTCGAACCCGGTGCAGATCGCCGCCTTCCCGACCCCGGCCGAAGAGGACTATTGCCGGAAAGGCGCGAAGTTCGGGCCGCACAATCTGCACGAGAACCGCCCCGGCTCCTTCCACAGCGAGGACCTGATCTTCGCGACCTACCAGAACGCCGGCGTGCGGGTCTTCGACATCAGGGACCCGTTTGCGCCGAAGGAGGTGGCGCATTTCGTGCCGCCGCCGCCGGAGAGGATGGTCGATCCGCGCCCCAACCGGCCGCGCGTCATCCAGTCGAACGACGTCTACGTCGCGCCGGACGGGCTGATATACCTGACCGACGTCAATGACGGGCTGACGATCCTGCAATACAAGGGCTGAGCGGTTGGAGCCATGACGCTTGACGATCTGAAGCCGGGGCTGCGTCACGCCGCGACGATGCGGGTCGGCGAGATGCACGCCGTGCCGGCGCAGGCGCGCCTCTTCGACGGCAAGGTCGCGATGCCGCCGGTCTTCGCCACCGCCAACATGATCGCCTTTGTCGAATGGACCTGCGTCGCCGCTCTCGCGCCCTACCTTGCGCCGCAGCAGCGCACGGTCGGGACGCGCGTCGAGATGAACCACAGCGCGGCGACGCCGATCGGCATGAATGTCACCGCCGAGATCGAGTTGGTCGAGTTCGACGGCCGCCGGCTTCGCTTCAAATTCGCCTGCCACGACGAAAAAGAGCCGATCGGCGACGGCTTCCACGAGCGTGCGGTCGTCGATCACGACCGCTTCATGGCGCGGCTGGCGCGGAAGCAGACCGGCTAGCGCTAGCGGCGGGCTCCGACTATTGTTCACGCACGGCCAAGGGTAGCGCGTGGCGCAGAGCGGCAACCGCATCGACATCGGGGCGGTCTACCAGTTGCTGGTAGAGATGTCGGCGCGCCTCGACAGCCACGACCGCAAGCTCGATCAGCTGCTCGATGTCGCCAACGAGCATGCCCGGACATTGGCGGAGCATACGCGGCGCCTCGACGATCTCGCCGCCGGCTTGAACGAGCTGAGCACGCGGGTCGCTGACTATCACGAGGCGGTGATCAGCCAGGGCATCCATTACAGCAAGCTGGACGGCCGTGTCCGCTATATCGAGCGGCACCTGACGCTGGCGCCGGACGGCGGCTGAGCCGGCTACGACAGCAGCCCGAGGTCGCGCAGGCTGGTGTGGCGGCCGCGGCCGATGATCAGATGGTCGTGCACGGTGATCCCGACCGACTTCGCGGCGGCGACGATCTCGCGCGTCACCTCGATGTCGGCCTTGGACGGCGTCGGATCGCCTGAGGGATGGTTGTGCACCAGGATCAGCGCCGACGCGTTCAGTTCCAGCGCGCGTTTGACGACCTCGCGCGTGTAGACCGGCGTGTGGTCGACGGTGCCACGCTGCTGCCGTTCGTGACGGATCAGCGTGTTCTTGCGATCGAGCAACAGCAGGTGGAATTCCTCGACGGCGCCGTGCGCGATATGGGCCTTGCAGTAGTCGATCAGTTTGTCCCATGAGTTGATGATGTCGGCCTGGCGCAGATGCGCCTCGCCGAGCCGCAAGCCCGCTTCGCGCACCGCCTTCAGCATCGCCGCGCCGGCCTGGCCGACGCCGCGCCCATCCGCCGCCACCGCCTGCAACGCATCGGGGTCGGCGTTCAGCACGCCGGCGAGATTGCCGAACTCATCGATCAGCCGCTTGGCGAGCGGCTTCGTGTCCCCTCGGGGGTTGCTGGCCGCCAGCAGGATTTCGAGGATCTCGTAATCCGGCAGGCCCTTGCCGTCGGCGTGCAGCAGACGCTCGCGCAAGCGCTGCCGGTGGCCGAGGAAATGCGGCTTTGGCTCCGGGTTCGGCTCCGGCACGTCAACGAGCATCGGCGCGATGCCGGCGGCGTCGGCGAGGCCGCCGCGGCGACGGGACGCCTTCGCCATCAGCCCCGTTCCTTGCGCCGGGCGCGCATCGCCGCCAGCTGCGCCTCGGCCATGCGGCGCGGCTCGT
>JBLMXS010000270.1:0-6646 GCA_050257895.1 Thiohalocapsa sp. | reverse complement strand
TCGGCAGCGAAGCGCTCCGACGTTCTCCCTCCCCCGCTTGCGGGGGAGGGCGGGGTGCGGGTAATGCCGCGCCCGAAGTCCTACCGCCGATGAGCGACGGCGGGCCCTGGCCGGTCGAAGTGCGCCTGAAGCGCGCCGAGAAGCGGCTCGAGGTCGCCTTCGACGACGGCAAGGCCTTCAGCCTGCCGGCCGAATACCTGCGCGTCGAAAGTCCGTCGGCGGAGGTGCAGGGGCATGGGCCCGGCGAGAAACGCATCGTCGCCGAGCGCGCGCATGTCGGCATCCTCGACCTCGAGCCGGTCGGCAACTACGCGGTCCGGATCAAGTTCGACGATCTGCACGATACCGGCATCTATTCCTGGGATTACCTCTATCGCCTCGGCCTCGAACACGATCAGCGCTGGGCCGCCTACCTCGCCGCCCTCGACGAACAAGGCCTCAGCCGCGAACCGAAGCAGGGGTGACACAAATGGCGTCCCACGCCGCCACAGACCCGGTGCTACGGCGATTCCGCGCCGCGCTGGGACAGGCTTACGGCGATCGCATCGAGCGGGTCATCCTCTACGGCTCGCGCGCCCGCGGTAACCATCAGCCCGATTCCGACTACGACGTCGCGGTGTTCCTGCGCGGTCCTTTCGATCGCTGGCAGGAGATGGAGCATATCATCCCTATTGTCACGGTCGCCCTCTACGAGGACGAGGCCTGCATCCATGCCATGCCGTTTCGCGCAGATGCCTATCGCGACCGCACTCCATTGATGGCTGAAATTCGCCGCGAAGGCATCGATTTGTGACGCCAGAGGCGGCCGACCACCTGCGAAAGGAGACCGCTTGCCTTGAGCGGGCGCGAACAATTCTCGCAGCTGATGTCCCCGATGTAGCCGCCCGCGAAGCCTATTTGGCGGCTTTTCACGCGGCGCAGGCGCTGATCCTCGATCGAACCGGAAGGGAAGCGAAGACGCATCGCGGGGTTCATGTCCAGTTTGCCCGCCTGACGCGACATGAACCTTTGCTCACGGATGAACTCAGGCGCTTTCTGCCGCGGTCCTACGACATGAAAAGCCTGGCCGATTATTCGATCGGGCCGGATGCCGATGTACCGGTCGAGCAGGCGGCGACGGTGGTCGAGGCCGGCGAGCGCTTCGTGGCGTGCGTCGCAGCGCTTCTCGGTCCGTAGCGCCTACAGCCGCTCTCCCCTCGCGAGGCGCGGGCGGTCGCCGAGCATGCCCATGGCGTGCTGCATCAGGAGGCGCTTCAAGGGCGGCAGGCGGTGGACGATCGCCAGCCCCATGTCGCGAGCGAGGCGCAGCGGCATGATCTCGTTCGAGAACAGGCGATTGAGGCCGTCGGTGACGGCCGCCAGCAAGAGCGCATCGGTTCGCCGCCAGCGCTGGTAGCGCTCCAGCAGCGCCTCGTCGCCGATGTCGAGGCCGCGGCGGCGCTGGTCGACAATGAGTTCGGCCAATGCGGCGACGTCGCGGATGCCGATGTTGAGCCCCTGCCCGGCGATCGGGTGGATGACATGCGCCGCCTCGCCGACCAGCACGAGGCGGCGGTCGGCGTAGCGCTCGGCCTGCAGCAGCGACAACGGATAGCGCCAGCGCGGCCCGACCGGCGCGATCGCGCCGAGGAAGTCGCCGAAGCGGGCTTCCAGTTCGGCCACGAACTCCGCCTCCGGCAATGCCAGGATGCGCGGCGCCAGATCGGCCTGCTCGGTCCACACGATCGATGACCTGTTCCCGGTCATCGGCAGGATCGCGAACGGGCCGGACGGCAGGAAATGCTCGACCGCGATGCCGGCATGCGGCCGCTCGTGCGCGACGGTGGTGACGATGCCGGTCTGCCGGTAGCGCCATTGGACGGCGTCGATGCCGGCCGCCCGCCGCAGCGGCGAGTCCTTGCCGTCGGCGGCGGCAATGAGCCGCGCCCGCAATTGCCCCCCGCCGGCCAGCGCCGCGACGACGCCGGTGTCGTGCGCCGCGGCGCGGGCGATGCGCTCGGGCATCACGAGGCGCAGGCTCGGCAGGCCCTGCGCCTGCGCGAACAGCGTCCGACGCAGGATGCGGTTCTCGACGATGTAGCCGAGCGGCCTCGCGCCCGCGCCGAACTCGGCGCCCAGATCGGCGGCGTCGTAGTGCAGGAAAAGCGGCGAATTGTCGTCGGCGACGCGGATCTCGCGGATCGGCTCGGCCTCGGCGGCGACGAGCGGCCACAGCCCGATGCCGTCGAGCACGAGCTTCGAGCCGTAGGCGATCGCCGAGGTGCGGCCGTCGAACCGCTCGCTCTGCATCGCCGCCGGCATTTGCGGGTCGACGACGGCGACCTCCAGCCCGGCCCCCGCGCACGCCACCGCCAGCAGCATGCCGTTGAGCCCGCCGCCCGCGATCACCAGTTCGGCATCGTCCGCCATGCCCGGCAGCATCGGCACCAGGTGAGGGCGAGTCCAGCGGCAAACAGCCCCTCACCCGGGCCCTCTCCGCGCAAGCGGGGAGAGGGCGAGAGTGCGTCGGCGGCGCCGATTCGTCCCCTCCCGCGGTGAAGCGGGGAGAGGGACAGGGTGAGGGGCATCCTTTCGGGGCTCCGGCGAATGGCGTAAGCTCGCTCAATGCCGCTCAACCCGCTGCTCGATACGCTGTCCGATTACCCGTTCGAGGCGTTGCGCACACTGCTCAACCCGGTAACCCCGGTGGTCAACGATCCGCCGGTCCTGATGTCATTGGGCGAACCGCAGCACCAGCCGCCGGCATTGTTGGCCGAGACGCTCGCGGCGCATGCGCAAGAGTGGAACAAGTACCCGCCGATGGCCGGCACCCCGGAGCTGCGGCAGGCGATCAGGGGCTGGCTCGGCCGCCGCTATCGTCTCGCCGCCGGCCGGCTGCATCCCGACCGGCATGTCGCCGCGCTGTCCGGCACCAAGGAGGGGCTCTATCTGCTGGCGAGCCTCGTGGTGCCGCACCGCAAGGCGGGCGGGCGCCCGGTCGTGCTGCTGCCCAACCCGTATTACCTCGTCTACAACGGCGCGGCGACGATGGCCGGGGCCGACGCCGTATTCCTCGACGCGACGCGCGACAACGGCTTCCTGCCGGACCTCGCGGCGATCCCGGCCGAGACGCTCGAGCGCGCCGCCCTGTTCTATCTCTGCTGCCGGCCAACCCGCAGGGCACCGTCGCCAGCCTCGATTACCTGAAGGCCGCGATCGGCCTCGCGCGGCGGTACGATTTCGTGCTGGCGGTAGACGAGTGCTATGCCGAGATCTACGACAATCTGCCGCCGCCGGGGGCGCTCGAAGCTTGCGAGAGCCTCGGCGACGGCTTTGCCGCCAATCTGTTCGACCGGGTCGTCGTCTTCCACTCGCTGTCGAAGCGGTCGAGCGCGGCCGGGCTGCGCTGCGGCTTCATCGCCGGCGATCCCGAGCTGATCGGCCATTTCAAGCATCTGCGCGACTATGGCGGCTGCCAGGTGCCGCTGCCGATCCAGGCGGCGGCGACGGCGCTGTGGCAGGACGAGGCACATGTCGAGGACAACCGCGCCCGCTACCGCCGCAAATTCGACATCGCCGAGCGTACAATCGGCGGCCGATTCGGCTTCTACCGGCCGGCCGGCGGGTTCTTCCTGTGGCTGGATGTCGGCGATGGCGAGCGGGCGGCGTTGCGGCTGTGGCGGGAGGCGGCGGTGCGCGTCCTACCAGGCGCTTATACGGCGCGCGCCGCCGCTGGCCGCGCCAATCCCGGCGCCTCGTACATCCGTCTGGCGCTGGTGCATGACGAGTCGATTCTGGAAGCTGCCTTTGCCCGCATCGCGCGGGTATTATAGAGCGAGCGTGTAGCGCCGCGGCTGGGGGGCCGGCGGCACGATTGCGAGTCCTGCAGGGGCGGGGGGCGAGGGGGATGCCCAGAGCGGCGCAGTTCGCCTATCGCGGTGTCGGCCGCGGCGGCGTCTTCTATCGTTGGCAGACGTGGCGCGAGCAGTGGCGCGGCCTTGGCCGGCTGCTGTTCGAGGGGCTCGGCATCGCGCTGGTGCTGGCCGGCCTGTTGCTGCTGCTGGCGCTCTTCACCTACAGCCCGGCCGACCCCTCGCTCGACACCGCCTCCGACCTGCCGGTGCGCAACTATCTCGGCAATGACGGCGCGCTCGTCGCCGATGCGCTGCTGCAGAGCGTCGGGCTCGCCGCCTACCTGCTGCCCGCGGTGCTGCTCGGCTGGGCCTTCCGGCTGATGCTGCAGCGGCCGATGCGGCGGCCGCTGCGCAACCTCGCGCTGTTGCTGCTGACCTTGCTGTTCGGCGCGGCGGCGTCCTCGATCCTGCAGCCGCCGCTGGCGTTGCCGGCCGGTGCCGGCGGCGTCGTCGGCTGGGTGCTGCGCGATGCCGCGACGCACGCCGGGCTCGGCGCGCTGCTGCTGCCGCTGGCGATGGCGGCGGCTTCCCTGGTCGGATTGCTGCTGCTGATGGTGATCGGCCTGTCGCCCGGCGAGTGGTGGGTCATCGGCCGCGGCGCTGGGCGTCTGGCGGTCGCCTCCGGGCATGGCGCCGCCGTCGCCGCTGCGGGCGGCGGCCGCCTGTTCCGCAATTGGCGCCGTGGCCGGCAGGCGCGCGAGCTGGCCGCGGCCGACCGTCAGAGCGGCGCCCTGGGGCCGCTCGGCGATCTGGCGCGGGCCGCGCTGCAACGAGCTTCCGGCACCGGTGCCAGCGCCCCGCCGCGGCTGCGCACCGTCGTGAAGATTCCGGCAGACCGTCGCGAGCCGCATCTCGGGCCGGCTCCTGCCATGCCGGCGGTGCCGAGAGGCAGCACCCCGGCGCCGCTCGACGATCGCGGCGACAATGGCGGCAATGGCGACAGCGATGACGCCCCCGCCTCGGGCCGGCTGATCCGCCTCGTCATCCCGCCGCGCAACAGGCCGCCGCCGCCCGGCCGCCGCGCCGAGCAGGAAGCGCAGCCGGCGCTCGATTTCGGCGCCGACCAGGAGCCGCTGCTGCCGCCGCTGTCATTGCTGACGAAGCCGCCGGCGCAAACGGCGGCCGCGGTCGACGAGGAGGCGCTGGCGAAAAACGCCCGCATGCTCGAGGCGGTGCTCGAGGATTATGGCGTGCGCGGCCAGATCGTGCAGGTGCGCCCCGGTCCGGTGGTGACGCTCTACGAGCTGGAGCCGGCCCCCGGCATCAAGGCCTCGCGCGTCATCGGCCTCGCCGACGACATCGCCCGCTCGATGAGCGCCATCTCGGTGCGCGTCGCGGTCGTGCCGGGGCGCACCGTCATCGGCATCGAACTGCCCAACCTCAAGGCCGAGACCGTCTACCTGCGCGAGCTCCTCGATTCGCCTTCCTACGAGAAGCACGCCGGCCGCCTTGCCCTCGGCCTCGGCAAGGACATCTCGGGGGAGCCCGTCATCGCCGACCTCGCGCGCATGCCGCACCTCCTCATTGCCGGCACCACCGGCTCCGGCAAATCGGTCGGCATCAACACGATGATCCTGTCGGTCCTCTACCGGATGTCGCCCGATCGCTGCAAATTCATCATGGTCGACCCGAAGATGCTGGAACTGTCGGTCTATGACGGCATCCCGCATCTCCTCTCGCCGGTCGTCACCGACCCGAAAAAGGCGGTGCTCGCGCTCAAATGGACGGTGCGCGAGATGGAGAGCCGCTACCAGAAAATGTCGAAGCTCGGCGTCAGGAACATCGAGGGCTTCAATGCGCGGCTGCGCGAGGCGGCGGAAAAGGGCGAGCGGCTCGTGCGCAAGGTGCAGACCGGCTTCGACCCCGAAACGGGGCAGCCCGTCTTCGAGGAGCAGCCGTTCGACGCCGCCGAACTGCCGCTGATCGTCGTCGTCGTCGACGAGATGGCCGATCTGATGCTGGTCGCGGGCAAGGACATCGAGGCGGCGGTGCAGCGCCTGGCGCAGATGGCGCGCGCCGCCGGCATCCACATCATCACCGCGACGCAGCGCCCCTCGGTCGACGTCATCACCGGCACGATCAAGGCCAATTTCCCGACCCGCATCTCCTTCCAGGTGACCTCGAAGATCGACAGCCGCACGATCCTCGGCGAAGGCGGCGCCGAGCAGCTCCTGGGGCGCGGCGACATGCTCTACATGGCCGGCGGCGGCCGCGTCACCCGGGTGCACGCGCCGTTCGTCAGCGACGAGGAGGTCGAGCGCGTCGTCTCCTACCTCAAGAGCCGCGCCGCCCCCGCCTATATCGAGGAGATTACCGAGGACGACGATTCGGGCCCGCTCGACAATTACGGCATGGGCGACGACGACAGTGGCTCCGGCAACGAGCTCTACGACCAGGCCGTGGCCCTCGTCACCCGCGAGAAGAAAGCCTCGACCAGCTTTGTCCAGCGCCATTTGCAGATCGGCTACAACCGCGCCGCCCGCCTCATCGAGCGCATGGAATCAGAAGGCGTCGTCAGCCAAGCCAACCACGTCGGCAAACGCGAAGTCCTCGCCCCACCGCCGCGGTAGGCACCAGCCGCAGCAAAGCCCCTCTCCCGCACCGCGGGAGAGGGCTCACGGAGGCGGCCGAAATCGTAATCCGCCGACCACGTCGGCAACGCGAATGATGCGGTAAAAGATGAATCGCCTCACGAGACTAGCTGGCTAGGATCTGCGATAATGCCTCTATGGCCAATGACGAGCAGACCGTCT
>JBLMXS010000269.1:0-13634 GCA_050257895.1 Thiohalocapsa sp. | reverse complement strand
CCGATCTTGATCTCGCTGTCGGTGACGCCGGGCCCGTATTTCTTTGCCGCCCACGCCGGCAGGGCGGCGACGGCCAAGGCGCCGGGGGCGGCGGCGAGGATCGTGCGGCGGGTGAGACGCTTCATCGGGACCTCCTTCAAGGGCGGCGCTGGCTCGGCCGCGAATTGTGGGGCGCCGCGCCGCGCGCCGGCAGCAGCTGCGCGGCGCGACGGACGAAACCGGCGGCGCCGGCCGGCATCAGAAAGATCACCAGGAGCAGGATGACGCCGTACACCACCCCCGCCAAACCGCGCGAGATGCTTTCGGCGATATTCGGCACGAACAGCACGAATAGCCCGCCGACCAGACAGCCCGGGATCGAGCCGACGCCGCCGATCACCAGCCCGACCAGGAACGACACCGACAGCAGGAAGTTGAAGCTGTCCGGCGCCACGAACTGCACGACGATCGCGCCCAACGCGCCGGCGACCCCGGTGACGAAGGCGCTCGCGCCGAACGCCAGCGTCTTGTAGAGGGCGCTGTTGATGCCCATCGCCGCGGCGGCGATCGGATTGTCGCGGATCGCCATCAGCGCCCGCCCGCTGCGGCTGTTGACGAGGCTGGCGCAGCCGGCGAACAGCAGCAGCAGCACCGCCAGCGTGAAGTAATAGAGCCACTGGTCGGCATCGAGCGGCAGGCCGAACGGCGGATCCGGCTTGTCGATGAAGATTCCCTGGACACCGCCGGTGAACCCCTCCAGCGCGTGGAATTTGAGGATCTGCGGCATCGCGATGGCGAGCGCGAACGTCGCCAGCGCCAAATAGAGGCCCTGCAGCCGCAGCGCCGGCAGGCCGAACAGAAACCCGACCGCGAAGCACACGATGCCCGCCGCCGGCAAAGTCCAGACGTAGGAGACGCCCCAATGCGACATCAGGATCGCGGCGGTGTAGGCGCCGATGCCGTAGAACGCGCTGTGCCCGAGCGAGAACTGGCCGTTGTAGCCGGTCAGGAGGTTGAGCCCGAGGATCGCCAGCGCATAGACCATGACCTGCGTCAGCTGGAAGGTCAGAAAGCTGCCGGCGATCAGTGGCAACACAACGGCGACGGCGACCGCGGCGCCAATCAAGAGGCGGCGGCGCTGCGCCATATCGGATGACGGCGCCGCGGCCGGCGCGACCGCGACCGGGGTTTTGGCGACCACATTCTCGGATGGCGTCGTCATACCCGCGTCACCACCTGGCGGCCGAAAATGCCGCTCGGTCGCACCATCAACACCGCGACGATCAGGATTAGCGCAATCGTCAGCTTCAACTCGCGCCCGACATAGGGGATGAAGCTGCCGGCGAGGTTCTCGACGATACCGACGAGGAACCCGCCGGCCACCGCGCCGCCGGGGCTGGTCAGCCCGCCGAGCACGGCGCCGGCAAAGCCGTAGAGCAGCACCCCCAGCATCATGTTGGGTTCGAGGAACACGACCGGCGCGATCAGCATGCCGGCGACCGCGCCGATCGCCGCCGCCATGCCCCAGCCGAGCGCGGTCATCCAGCCGACCCGCACCCCGACCAAACGCGCCGATTCGGGATTGGCGGCGGCGGCCCGCATCGCCAGCCCGAGGCGGGTGCGGCGGAAGAACAAATAGAGGAGGCCAAGGAGCCCGAGCGTCACCCCGATCATGCCGGCTTGGTGGTTGCCGATGAGGCCGAGGCCGAGAAACGGCCGGTCGCCGAACGGCGACGGGAAGGTCTTGATCGTGTAGTCCCAGATGTAGCCGGCGCCGCTGTTGAGGATGCTGAACAGCGCGATGAAGGCGACAAGGTTGCTCAAGACCGGCGCGTTGTGGATCGGCCGGAACAGCACCCGCTCGATCATCACGCCGGCGACGAACGACACCGCGACGGCAAGGACGAAGGCGAGCCAATAAGGCTGTCCCCACTGCAGCAGCTGCCAGGCGATGAAGGTCGAGAACATTGCCATTTCGCCCTGGGCGAAATTGAGGTGGTCGATCGCCTGGTAGATCATCACCACCGCCAGCGCCATGCAGGCATAGATCCCGCCGGTCGCCAGCCCCGCCATCACCTGCTGCAGAAACTGTTCCATCCTGGGGTGCTAAGCCGCCATCAACTCGTCATCCCCGGGCTTGACCCGGGGATCCACGTGGTGCCGCTGCTGGTGGATGGCCGGGTCAAGCCCGGCCATGACGACTTGAAGGGGTGATTGGGTCTGACCGGACATTGCCCCTAATACCCCAGATAGGCGCGGCGGATCGACTCGTCGGCGCCGATCACCGCGGCCGGCGCGTCCATCACGATGCGGCCGGTTTCGAGGAGATAGGCGTGCTCGGCGAGGTCGAGGGCGAGGGCGGCGTTCTGCTCGACAATGAGCATCGCGACGCCCATCTCGGCATTGACCCGGCGCAGGATCTGAAAGAGCTCCTCGACGATCATCGGCGCCAGCCCGAAGGACGGCTCATCGAGCAGCATCAGCTTCGGCCGCAGCATCAGCGCGCGGCCGACAGCCAGCATCTGCTGCTCGCCGCCGGACAAGGTCCCGGCCTGCTGCAGGCGGCGTTCCTTGAGGCGCGGGAAATGCTCGTAGACGTGGTCGATGTCGGCGGCGATGCCGGCGCGGTCGCGCCTGGTGATGGCGCCCAGCTGCAGGTTCTCCTCGACCGTGACGCGCAGAAAGGTGCCGCGGCCTTCCGGCACATGCGCGATGCCGCGGCGCACGATGTCCTCGGTGGCGCGGCCGGCGATCCGGTCGCCGTCGAAGCGGATCTCGCCGGCGGTGCGCACCATGCCGCACAAGGCCCGCAGGATCGTCGTCTTGCCGGCGCCGTTGGCGCCGAGCAGCGTGCGCACGCCGCCGCCGTCGATCGCAAAGCCGACGCCGAACAGCGCCTGCTGCTCGCCGTAGAAGGCGTCGAGACCGGCGACTTCGAGCATCATCGCGGCGGCTCCGCGACGGCTTCTTTACCGGTTCCGAGATAGGCGCGGATCACCGCCTCGTCGCGCTGTACCTCCGCGGGCGGGCCGTCGGCGATCTTGCGGCCGAAATCGAGCGCGACGACCTTGTCCGACACCGACATCACCAGGTTCATGTGATGCTCGACGAGCAGCACCGTGACGTGCCGCTCGTCGCGGACGCGCTGGATCAGCGCCCCCAATTCGCCGACCTCCTCGTGGTTGAGGCCGCCCGCCGGTTCGTCGAGCAGCAAGAGCTTGGGCTCGGCGGCGAGCGCGCGCGCCAGCTCGACCCGCTTGCGGGTGCCGAGCGGCAGGCCCGCCGCCGGGCGCAGCGCCACCTCCGCCAGGTCCAGCATCTCGATGAGCAGCCAGGCGAGGTCGGTCAGCGCCTGCTCATGCCGGCGGACCCACGGCAGCCGCAGCATGTCGCTGACGAAATCGCCGCTGCTTCTGGCATGGCCGCCGATCTTGACGTTGTCGAGCACCGATTGCGGGCCGAACAAGGCAAGGTTCTGGAAGGTCCGCGCGATGCCGATCTCGGCGATGCGATAGGCGGGTCGCCGCAGCATCGAGCGTCCCTCGAACAGGATGTCGCCGCGGCTCGGCGTGTAGAGGCGGCTGATGCAATTGAACAGCGTCGTCTTGCCGGCGCCGTTGGGGCCGATCAGCCCGAGGATCTGGCCGCGGTCGAGGCGAAACGATACCCCGTCGAGCGCCACAATGCCGCCAAAGCGCACCGCGAGATCGCTGATCTCGAGCAGGGCTGGGGCGGCGACGGCGGCATCGGCAGCGGCGGTTGCGCCAACTGCCGCGACATCGGCCTCAGCCACGAGCCGGAATCACCGGTTGAGCCCCGCACGGGCCGGCCATCCGCCGCTTCCTCCCAAACGCAAACCGGCCTCGTGTCCCAAAGCCGCAGCGAACCTGCCGACGCCGATTCGGCGAGTCAAGCTATCATCGAGTCGCATTCGCCGCGCGCCGAGGCCGGCAATCGACAAGCGGCCGCGTATCTTGCGATCATCGCCTCGCGATTGGAGGCTGAGGAAGCTGAGGCTGCGGTGATCGTTTCCTGTCCGGCTTGCGAGACCCGCTACGTCGTCGACGATGCGGAACTGGCCGGCGAGGCCGGCCGGCGGGTTCGCTGCGCCAGTTGCGGCCATCTGTGGCTGTATTCGGCCGAGGCGGCGGCGATCCACTTGGCGGTGGCGGCGGTCACCGCGCAGCTTGAAGCGGCGCAAGCCGGCGCCCCGGCCGCTCCCACCGGCGTCCGCGCGATGGCGCCGCCGGCGCCGGCGCTGCGCGCCGAGCCCGGCACCGAGGCGCCGGTGGCATTGGGGGCGGCAACGCCGCCGCCCCTGGTGCGTCCGAACGTGGCGGTGGAACTGCCTGACTTCGGCCGGCCTCACAGTTCGCGATGGCTGTGGTTTGGCGCCGCCGCGCTCGCCGTCGCCGTCCTGGTGATCGCCATCTTGTCGCGCGACAGCCTCTCCGCGCTCTATCCGCCGATCGCCATGCTCTACGGCTCGCTGCGCGTCAACACGGCGGCCGCGGTGCCGCTCGAGATCACGGCGACGGTGACCCGAACCGACGAATCGGTGACCGTCGCCGGCAGCATCGCCAACAACGGCAGCACACCGCGGCCGGTGGCGCGGCTGCGGGTGACGCTGCGGGACGGCGACAAGCGCGACCTGCAATCGCGGTTGCTCGCGCCGCCAATTGCCGTGCTGCAGCCCGGCTTCTCGGTGCCGTACAGCACGACCTTCGAGCGTCCGAGCATCACCGCGATCGGCGCCGATGTCGCGTTCGCCGGCGATTGAGGCGACAATCCGCCAGCCGGTACGTGCACCGGAGGATCATTCGCTGGAAGATTAGGCGGAACATTGAGGCGGGGTGTGCGGTGAGCGGGCTGCTGATTTTTCTGATCGTCGTCGCGGTCGTGGTGCTGGCGGTCATCGCCCGCGGCGTCCGCACCGTGCCGCAGGGCTATCAGTGGACGGTCGAGCGCTTCGGCCGCTACCGCGTCACGCTGATGCCGGGGCTGCGACTGCTCAACCCCTTCATCGACGGCATCGGCCACAAGATCAACGTGCAGGAAACCGTGCTCGAAATCCCGGCCCAGAACGTCATCACCAAGGACAACGCGATCGTCATCGTCGACGGCATCGTATTCTACCAGGTGGTCGACGCGGCGCGCGCCGCCTACGAGGTGCGCGACCTGGAGGCGGCCGTCACCAACATCACGATGACCAATATCCGCACCGCGATCGGCGGCCTCGACCTCGACGAGACGCTGTCGAAGCGCGACGAGATCAACGAGCGCCTGTTGCGGGTGCTCGACGCCGCCACCGAGCCGTGGGGCACCAAGATCACGCGCGTCGAATTGAAGGATGTGCGGCCGCCCGAGGACGTGCAGCTGTCGATGGCGAAACAGCTGACCGCCGACCGCGAACGGCGTGCCGCAGTGCTGCGCGCGGAGGGGATCAAGCAGGCCGCGATCCTCGAGGCAGAGGGCGCCAAGCAGGCGCAAATCCTGGCGGCCGAGGGGCGGCTCGCGGCCGCCCAGCGCGACGCCGAGGCGCGCGAGCGCCTGGCCGAGGCCGAGGCGATGGCGACGAGCGCCGTCTCGAAGGCGGTCACCGAGGGCAACGTGCAGGCGCTCAATTATTTCATCGCGCAGAAATATGTCGAGGCGATGTCGCAGATCGGCCAGTCGCCGAACGCCCGCCTCGTGTTGATGCCGATGGAGGTGAGCGGCCTGGTCGGCGCCATCGGCGGTGTCGCCGAACTGGCGCGGACCGCGATCCGGCAAAGCGAGTAGGCGGCGAATAGGCAAAGAGGGTCGAGGGGAATGACGGCGTTGCCGTGGTGGGGGTGGTTTGTCGCGGCGGGGGTGCTGGCGGTGGGCGAGATGCACATGCCGGGCACCTACCTGATCTGGCTCGCAGTCGGCGCTGCCGTGACCGGCGCCTGCGACGCCGCGCTCGGGCTGTCGCTGGAGGGGCAGATCGCGAGCTTCGTACTGGCTTCGGCGGCGAGTTGCGGCGGCGGCTATTTCGTCTATCGCCATCTGCACCGGCCGCGGCGCAGCCACCTGCGGCTCAATGAGCGCAGCCAGGCGATGGTCGGCGCCCGCGGCGTCGTCTGCGACGCCTTTATCAACGGCCACGGCAAGGTGCGGCTCGGCGACGGCGTCTGGCTCGCCTCGGGGCCCGACCTCGCCGAGGGGAGCGCGGTCGTCGTCAGCGCCGTCCACGGCACGCGGCTGTTCGTCGAACCCGCCAAACCGCGAACCGCCGCGAGCTGATAGCGCAGCCTCGGACTGGCCACCCCCGCGTGGTCGACGCGCGGCTTGCCCCTCACCCCGACCCTCTCCCCGCCAGCGCCGCCAGCGGGGAGAGGGAGACGTAGTGACGGATGGCGCAAATTCGTCCCCTCGCCCCGCACAGCGGGGAGAGGGACAGGGTGAGGGGCCGGCGGCAGAAGCTCCTAATGCCGGCGGGCGACGAACTCGGCGCGGGCCAGCCGGCGCAGCCGCACCAGCCGCTCGCGCACGCTCGGCGGCCGTTCGCCGCGCAGCACGACTGTCGGGTGGCCGGTGATCGTGCGATTGTGGCTCACCAGCAACCGGCCCTTCCTGGTGAAGCGCACCCGGTGATTGCCGACGAGCAGCGTTCCGAGCCCGGTATGATCGAGGTCCCAGTTGCGCACCGGACCGCTGTCGATGTGCATAAAGCCGGAGTGCGGGTACCAGCCGACGCCGCCGCGCTGCATCGCCCGCGCCGCCTTCATCGCCTCTTCGAGCTTGTCGCCGAAATGCACGTCGAGGGCGCGGCCATAGAGGTGCTGGCTGTTTTCGGCGGCTCCGAAATGGCTCTTGATCAGCATCTCGTTCGTCTGCGGCGTGCGGTAGGCCGACAGGATCATGGCTTTCGTCTGCCCCGCCGCCTGCATGACATGCGACAGAAAATCGATGACGTTGACGTCGATGTCGATCCGCTCGCCGGCCCGGAAATCGCGCAGGAAGACCGACAATTCCTCCATGACGCGCGGGATCGGGCCGTTATCGTCGCGGTAGATCCCGCTGAAGGTCTCGCCCGTATGCGGATTGCCCAGGGTGAGCCGATGCGGCTGCGGCGGTGGTAATGGCAGAGCGCGGACCGCATGAGGCAGGACCGCCGTGCCGGCGATGAGGGACAAAAAAAGCCGTCGGTTCATCGTCACCGTTTCAGATATTTAAGACCGGACGCGTTCCCGTTCGTTCTGGCCCGCGGCCAGCAAGTGACAAAATTTCTCGGAACGCAACAGTCTATAACTGAGACGTGACGATTTGTGAATGCCTAACCGGGTTACCGACCAATATTTTCCCCGGAAACACCGGCGCCTAGAAACGCTTTAGTAGTCGGTCTATGTAGTCTAATTCTATTGTAGGTCGCGAACGCTCGCCGGCGCGGCGGCGTAGCTCGTCGAGGATTCGCCGCGATTTCTGTAGAATGCTCGCGTCCGGGATCTTGACGTCGCCCTGGTCGAAGGTGCCGTTGTTGGAAAGCGGACGGCCGAACGGATCGCGGTCGACGCGCTCGCGGCCATCGCGATCAGGGGCGTTGGCCTCGCCGTTTGGCTGACCGCCCCAGCCGTTGCCGAGACGCTGCTGCAGCTGCTGTGCGAAGTCGCGTGCCGCCTGCTGCAGCTGGTCGAGCGCCTCGGTCTGCGGCCGGATCGCCTGGCCCGGGTGGCCGCGCTGCAAGGCGCCGGCGGCGTCGCGCATCGCCCGCTCGGCGCGCCCGAATGGCTCGGGGATGTCGCCGGCACCTTCACCGAGCCGGCGCATGATGTCGCCGAGGCCGCGGCGCAGCGCCTCCTGTTCGCCGGCGGCGTCGCCCATTTCGCCGTTGTCGCCGGCATCGGCCTGACCGTCGTCGGATGGCTGGCCCTGCTGCTGGCCCCGTTGCTGGCCGGGGCGCTGGCCCTGCTGGCCCGGGGGTTGCCCCAGGCGCTGGCCCGGCTGCTGGCCCGATTGCGGGCCGCGCTGGCGCTGCGCGCGGAAACTGCGGTCGAGCAAATGCTGCTGCCGCTGCATCAAATCCTGCAGGCTGCGCATCATCTGCTGCGCCTGGCCATTGCCCTGCTGCCGCATCTCGCCGGGCTGCGCGGTGCGCAGGTTCTCCAGCATGTTCTGCAGCTGCGACAGCAGTTCGCGGGCCTGGTCGCGGGCGCCGCTGCGCGCCAGCTCCCTGGCGCGGTCGAGCATGCGCTGCAGATCGCGGCTGGTGATGACGCGCGACGGGTCGACCGGCTGCATCCTCTCGTTCGGGTGGCGCTGCATCTCCTGCGCCATCGATTGCATGTAGCGGTCGAGGGCCTGGCGCAGCTGCTGCATCAGGCGGTCGATCTCGGCGTCGGGGGCGTTCTTGGCCAGGGCATCCTGCAGCTGCTGCTGCAGGCGGCGCAGATCGCGCTCGGCGACCGAGACCTGGCCGTCCTCGATGCGCAGCGCGGTGTCCCACATCAGCTGCTCGACCTCGCCGATCGTGTCCTTGTCGTGGCCGCGGCGCAGGCGCTGCTGCGCCAGCCGCAGCCCGAGATAGACGACGACGTCGTCGCCGTAGAGCATCGGCCGCTTGTTGAGGTCGCCGAGGATCTCGGCGACCGCCGGGGCCGAGGCGGCATCCTTCGCCAGCTCCTTGCGCTGGTCGATGATGGCGCGCGCTACGGGGTTGTGAAAAATCCGCTCCGGCAAAGTCATGTGTACCGGCGCGCTCTCGCCGCTCTGGCCGAGCGCGTCGGTGGCGATCAGCCGGATCTCGACCGGCAGGCCGGCCCAGGGATGCGGCGAGAGGTCGTGATAGCTGGTGGCTTCGGCCTCCTTGAGGTGGAGGCCGGGCAACGGCAAGTCGAGCTCGATCGGCGGTTCGGCAGCGCCCGCCGGCTCGCCCGCCCCCTGGTCCGCCCCCTGGCCCACGCCCTTTGCAGCGCGGCGGATCACGGCCCTGACCTGCTCGACGCCATAATCGTCGCCGGCGCGGTAATCGAGCCGCAACGCCGCCCGCGGGGTCGCGGCGGGCGGTTTCGCAAAGGCGATCACCGGCGGCTTGTCGGGGACGATCTCGATCCCCCAGCGGCCGAGCGTCGTCCCGCCCTGGCTTAGGCTCAGCAGCTTGCCCCCGGTGAGCGTCGTCTCGGCGCGGAAATTCTGCTTGTCGACGGCGGTGAAGTCGCGCGCCGCGTCGTCGATCGCGAGCTTCGGCACGGCGCTGCCGCCATGCACCTGCGCCAGCAGCACGCTGCCGGTCGGCACGTGTACCACCGCGCTGTCGCCGGCGCGCAGGAAGAGTGGCGCGAGCCCGGTGTATTCGGGTGGGGTGAGCCACAGGTCAAAGCTGGTGGCGGCCGCCGCCTCGCCGGCCGCGACATTCGGCGCGAAGGCCCGCCCGAGACGCTCGCGCCAGTCGGCGCCGGCGTCGATCACCGCCAGCAGCAAGAGGATCGCCAGCACCGCCCGCAACCCCCACGGGTCGCGCGGCGCCAGGCTGGCGGCCGGCCAGCCGACCCGCAGGTGCCGCACCGCCGCCGCCATGCGGCGTTGATGCGCCGCCCACAACGCCCCGGTCGGCGCGTCGAGGGGAGCGCTCGGGCGGTCGGAAAGCGCCTCCAGGGGGCGGTGCGCCAGGCCGCTCGCCGCTTCGATGCGGCGCCGCGCCGCGATGCGGTCGGGCAGCCCGCCGCGGACGGCGATGCGCCACCCCCACCACCCCGCCGCCGTCAGCGCGAGGACAAAGGCGCCAAGCGCCGCCACGTGCGCCTCGGCCGGCAAGGCCGGCAAGGCATCGAACAGCGCCAGCACGGCGAACACGCCGACGACAAACAGCGCCGGCCACAGCGCCGGCCACAGCCGCTCCCAGACGAGCGCCGCGCGCGCCAGGCGAAAACGCCACGACAGCAGGCGGTCGCGCGAAAACAATCCGCTCATGAGGCGCCTCCGCGGCGCAGCGGCCGCAGCTTCGGTTGATGCGGCGACTGGTCCGGCCGCCGGTCCGGCCGCTGGTCCTGAGCTGCCTCGCCCAGCCAATCGGGGACGGCATCGCAGGCGAGCATGTCATCGTAGCTCGGCCGGGCGCGGATGACTGCGAAACGGTCCCCCTGCACCAGCACCTCGGGCACCAGTGGCCGCGTGTTGTAGGTCGAGCTCATCACGGCGCCATACGCGCCGGCACAGGTAAAGGCAACGAGATCGTCCTCGGCTAGCGGCGGCAGCTCGCGGTCGAGCGCGAAGGTGTCGCCGGTCTCGCAGATCGGCCCGACGACGTCGGCCGGGCTTATGGTGGCGCCCGCTGCCGGCAGCCGTACCGGGACAATGTCGTGCCAGGCGTCGTAGAGCGCGGGCCGGATCAGGTCGTTCATCGCCGCATCGACGATGACGAACCGCCGTGTCGCGCCGTCCTTGACGTAAACCACCCGCGCCACCAGCACGCCCGCCGGCCCTACCAGCGCGCGGCCGGGCTCGCAGGCCAGCTCGAGATCGAGCCCGGCAAAGGCCTGCCGCACAATTGCGGCATAATCGGCCGGTTCCGGCGCCCGCTCGGCGTGGTAGCGGATGCCGAGACCGCCGCCGAGATCGAGCCTGCGCACCGTGCAGCCGGCGGCGCGCAATTCCACCACCAACTCGGCGAGATGCGCGAAAGCTTGACGAAACGGGTCGAGGCTCAGCAGCTGCGAGCCGATATGCAGGGCAAGGCCGACGGGCTCGATCCCGGGCAGGTCGCCGGCTAGGCGATAGGCCTCGGGCGCGTCCTCGATGTCGATGCCGAACTTGTTCTCCTTCTTGCCGGTGGCGATCTTGGCGTGGGTCAGCGCGTCGACGTCGGGGTTGACGCGGACCGCGACCGGCGCCGTTGCGCCGAGCGCCGCGGCGACCGCGCTGAGCCGGCGCATCTCGGGGATCGATTCGATGTTGATCTGGTGGATGCCGGCGGCGAGCGCCGCTTCAAGCTCGGCGCGCGTCTTGCCGACGCCGGAGAAGACAATGCGCTCGCGCGGAATCCCGGCGACGAGCGCGCGGCGCAATTCTCCCTCCGAGACGACATCGGCGCCGGCCCCCAGGCTGGCCAGCAGGCGCAGCACGGCGAGGTTGGAATTGGCCTTGACGGCATAGCAGACCAGTGGCCGGCGCGGCAGAAAGGCGTCGGCGAAGGCGCGATAGCGCGCCGTCAGCGCCGCCGCCGAATAGAGGTAGAACGGCGTGCCGATCGCGGCCGCGATCTTGGCCACCGGCACTGCCTCGGTGTGGAGCTGTCCCGCCAGATAGGGGAAGAACTCAGCCACTCGGATACGTCCTGGGGAAGGTGTTGGGCTCGTCCGGCGGCGGCTGCGGGGCCCCCTTCTTGCCGCACCCGGCAAGCGCCACGGCAAGGACGACCAGGAACAGCAGCGGAATCAGGCGTGCGGAAAATGTGCCCTTCATCCCAGAAACCTCCGGCGCGCGGCGGCGGCGGCGTCGCGCACCCGGACCGGCGCGGTGCCGCCGAGGCTGGCGCGGCTGGCGACCGAGCGCTCGACCTCGAGCACGTGGTAGACGTCGTGGGTGATGCGCGGTTCGACTGCCTGCAGGGCGGCGAGCGGCAATTCGGCCAGCGTGCAGCCCTGCACCTCGGCCTGCCGCACGATTTCGCCGGTGATGTGGTGCGCCTGGCGGAACGGCAGGCCCAGCGCGCGTACCAGCCAGTCGGCGAGATCGGTGGCGGTGCTGAAGCCGGGGCCCGCGGCCTCGCGCAGCCGTGCCCGGTCGGGGCGCATGTCGCGCACCATTCCGGCCGTCGCCGCGAGGCACAATTCGAGCGCATCAGAAGCCTCGAACACCGGCACTTTGTCTTCCTGCATGTCCTTTTGATAGGCGAGCGGCAGCCCCTTCATCACCGTCAATAGTGCAACCAGCGCGCCGTTCAAACGGCCGGTCTTGGCGCGCACCAGCTCGGCGGCGTCGGGATTGCGCTTTTGCGGCATGATCGAGCTGCCGGTGGTGAACGCGTCGCCGAGCCTGATGAAGCCGAAGGCGTCGCTCGTCCACAGCACGATCTCCTCGGCCAGGCGCGACAAATGGGTGCCGGCGAGCGCCACGGCGGCGAGGAATTCGATCGCGAAATCGCGATCGGAGACGGCGTCGAGCGAGTTCGCCGCCGGGCGGTCGAAGCCGAGCGCGGCAGCGGTCATCCCGCGGTCAATCGGAAAGGCGGTGCCGGCGAGCGCCGCCGCGCCGAGCGGGCATTCGTTGAGGCGGCGGCGGCAATCGGCGAGGCGCGAGCGGTCGCGCCCCAGCATCTCGACATAGGCCAGGAGATGGTGGCCGAGCGTCACCGGCTGCGCGATCTGCAGATGCGTAAAGCCTGGCATCACCGCATCGGCATGCGCCTCCGCCTGGTCGATCAGCGCCGCCTGCACGTCGCGCATCGCCATCTCGATGCGGTCGATCGCTGCCCGCACCCACAGGCGGAAATCGGTCGCGACCTGGTCATTGCGCGAGCGGGCGGTGTGCAGGCGCCCCGCCGCCGGGCCGATCAGTTCGGCCAGCCGCGCCTCGATATTGAGGTGAATGTCCTCGTTCGCTTCGCTGAAGGCGAACCGGCCGCTTTCGATCTCCGCCCGGATTTGCTCTAGACCGCGACGGATCGCGGCGCCATCTTCGGCCGGGATGATCCCCTGCGCGACGAGCATCGCGCAGTGCGCCTCGGACCCGGCGATGTCCTCGGCGTAGAGGCGCTGGTCGAAATCGATCGAGGCATTGATGCGGCGCATGATTGCGGCCGGGCCGCCCACGAAGCGGCCTCCCCACATCGGGTTCTTGTCGGGGCTCTCCGGCTGGTCGCCCTGGCTTGCCACGCTCGGCCTCGCGCTCCTGTGGATGCTCTCGGCGGCAGGCGCGGCCGAGGACGGGAAGATCAGGCTCGGCGAGTTTATCCCGGCAACGCCGCCGCAGCCAGCGCCCGAGGTTTCCTTCACCGATCTCGACGGCAAGCCGGTCACCCTCGCCGACTTCAAGGGCAAGCCGACGGTGGTGAATTTGTGGGCGACATGGTGCCAGCCGTGCCTGAAGGAGATGCCGTCGCTCGAACGGCTGCAGGCGCAATTCGGCGACAAGCTGGTCGTCGCGGCGGTGTCGGAGGACCATGCCGGCGCCAAGGTCGTCGCCCCGTTCATCGCCGAAAAGGGCCTGCAGAAGCTGCGGATCTACCTCGACCCGAAAAGCGATCTGGAGCACGCGCTGAAGGTGCGCGGCTTGCCGACCAGCATCGTTCTCGATGCGAGCGGGCAGGTTGTCGGGCACGTCGAGGGCGACGCCGAATGGGATTCCGACAAGATGCTGGCGGTGCTGCGGCCGCTCCTGAACAGCGGCGCCGCGAGCGTCAAGAAGCCGCGTGGCTGAGCACCTGCTGCAGGAAGCGGCCGCCGCGCTCGAGGCCCTGCGGGTCGATCGTGTGCTCTGCTCCCGGGCAGACCAGCGTCTCGACCGGCACCGCGGCCGCGCGCAGCGCCTCTTCAGCCATCGCCAGCGACTGGAACGGCACCACCGGGTCCCTGTCGCCGTGCGCTAGCAGCACCGGCGGGCGCGAGCTACGCCGACGCGCCATCGCGCCTCGCGATGCCCGGCAGGGGGCGCACGATCTTCGAGCAGCGCTGCGTGATGTGCCACCTCTCCGGCGG
>JBLMXS010000268.1:0-3308 GCA_050257895.1 Thiohalocapsa sp. | reverse complement strand
TTCGGCGTCGCCTTCCAGCTGCCGGTGCTGCTGACGCTGATGGCGCGCGTCGGGCTGGTCACCGCCGCCGGGCTTGCCGCGAAGCGCCGCTATGCGATCGTCGGCATGTTCGCGCTCGCGGCGGTGCTGACGCCGCCCGACATCATCAGCCAGACCTGCCTCGCGGTGCCGCTGGTGCTGCTCTACGAAGCCTCGATCTACAGCTGCCGCATGGTTGAGAGCGCACGCGCCCGGCGCGAAGCCGAGGAGGAAGCCGACCTCGGCGGCAGTGGCAAGCCGGCGCCGGGCGAGTAGCGACCTTGTCGCGCAAAATTTTTGCGTAGGATGAGCTGAGCAACGCGAAGCCCATCTTCCGCAGAGTCGATGGGCTTCGCTCCGCTCAGCCCATCCTACCGACTACCGACTACGGACGAGCATCGAGACCACATGCACGATCTGCGCTGGATCCGGGAAAACCCGGAGGAATTCGACCGCGGGCTGGCGCGCCGCTATCTGCCGCCGCGTGCAGCCGAGGTGCTGGCGCTCGACAAAGAGTGGCGGGCGCTGGAGACCGAGGCGCAGGAGGCGCAGGCGGCGCGCAACCGGCTGTCGCGCGAGGTCGGGGCGGCCAAGAAACGCGGCGAGCCGGCCGACGAGCTGCTGGCGCAGATCGCCAGCCGCAAGGAGGCCGAAGAGGTGACGGCGGCCCAGGCGGGCGAGTTGCGCCGGCAGCTCGACGCGCTGCTCGCGGGCCTGCCGAACCTGCCCGCGCCGGAGGTGCCGGACGGGCCCGACGAGAGCGCCAACCGCGAGATCCGCCGCCACGGCGAGCCGCCGGCGTTCAATTTTGCGCCATTGCCGCACGAGGCGATCGGCGAAAAGCTCGGGCTGATGGATTTCGCCGGCGCCGCCAGGCTCTCCGGCTCGCGCTTCGTCGTGCTGAAGGGTGCGTTGGCGCGGCTGCAGCGGGCGCTGGCGCAGTTCATGCTTGATCTGCACACGCGCGAATTCGGCTACACCGAGGTGGCGCCCCCCTATCTGGTGCGCGACGAGGTCGCCTTCGGCACCGGGCAATTGCCGAAAGCAGCCGAGGACATGTTCCAGACGCGCGAAGGGCTGTGGCTGATCCCGACCGCCGAGGTGCCGCTGACCAATTTGGTCGCCGGCGAGATCCTCGACGAGGAGGCATTGCCGCTGCGCTTCACCGCCTGGACGCCGTGCTTCCGCTCCGAGGCGGGCGCTGCCGGGCGCGATACGCGCGGCATGATCCGGGTGCACCAGTTCGACAAGGTCGAGCTGGTGTCGATCACCGCGCCGGATCAGTCGGAGGCCGAGCACGAACGCCTGACCGCCTGTGCCGAGGAGGTGCTGAAGCGGCTCGGCCTCGCCTATCGCGTCGTCCTGCTGGCAAGCGGCGACATGGGGTTTTCCGCCCGCAAGACCTATGACCTCGAGGTCTGGCTGCCGGGCCAGAAGGCCTACCGCGAGATCTCCAGCTGCTCGAACTGCGGACCGTTCCAGGCGCTGCGCATGCGCGCCCGCTATCGGCCGGCTGACGGCAAGGGGAACCGGCCGGTCCACACGCTGAACGGCTCGGGGCTGGCGGTCGGCCGTACGCTGATCGCCATCCTCGAGAACTTTCAGCGGCACGACGGCAGCGTCGCGATCCCCGAGGCGCTGCGCCCCTATCTCGGCGGCGAGGCGACGATCGGCCCCGGCGGTTAAAGAAGCATCTTTCGACGTTTGAGCGTCATTCCCGCGAACGCGGGAATCCAGGGGCAACTCGCCCCTCGCTTTCCGCTGGACCCCGCTTTCGCGGGGTGACAGTTGGAGTGGTGCTCTGACGCCTGCGATTCGCCCGCCTGCGGGCGCCGCGCCTTCGCCGCCGATGCGGGAGCCGAGCGGATAAACCCGTTGGAGGCGGCTGCTATCGACGGCCGCCGCATGGTCCTAGACTACGACGAGTCTCTCTTGCGCGCCGGGGGACGGGCAAGGAGGGGGAATGGCGACATCGAGAAGCGCGCGGCGGGGCGCTCGGGCGGCGGCACTCGCACTCGCGTGGCTGCTGGCGGGCTGCGCCTCCGATACGCCGGTGCCGGCGCCCCTGATCCTAAAAGGCGACCAGGCGATGATGCCGGCGCCGGCGCCGGCGGTACCGCACCCAAACGCGGCGGCGGCAAGACCAGGCCGCCGCATCGTCGTGCGCCGCGGGCAATCCGTCCGCGGCCTTGCCCGCGCCCACCATGTGTCGCCCGCCGCGATTATCGCCGCCAATCGTCTGGCCCCGCCCTACAAGATCGAGATCGGCCAGAAGCTGCTGATCCCGGGCGGGTCGGAGGCGCTGGCCCATATCGCGGCGGCGCCACCGGCTGCGTCGCCGGCGCATCATCAGCCGGAGGTCGTCCCGCTCGATGCGGCGGCTCCGCCCGCAAAGCCGCCCGCGCAGGCAGCGGCAGAGTCGTCATCCAAGGCGACGGCAGAGCCGGCATCCAAGTCGTCCTCCAAGTCGTCGTCCAAGTCGATCGCCTTTCCGGATGCGCCGTCGGCAGCGGCGGCGGATGCCGCGTCGGAACGGCCGGGCGCGCCGGCGCATGCCGCGCATTTCGCCTGGCCGGTGCGGGGCCATATCCTTGCCGGCTATGGCGTCACGGCGGGCGGCGGCCACAATGACGGCATCAATATCGCAGCGCCGCGCGGTGCGGCGGTCGAAGCCGTCGATGGCGGCGTCGTCGCCTATGCCGGCAATGAGCTGCGCGGCTACGGCAACCTCGTGCTGGTCAAGCATTCGAACGGCTGGATCTCGGCCTATGCGCATTGCGAGGAATTGCTGGTGAAACGCGGCGACAAGGTGCGGCGCGGCCAGGTCATCGCCAAGGTCGGCGCCACCGGCGGCGTCAGCGAGCCGCAGCTGCATTTCGAGCTGCGCCGCGGCCAGCGGCCGGTCGATCCGCGCGAGTTCCTGGCGCCCGCTAGTGCCGATGCCGCCGCGCCAGCGCATCGCGGCTGAAGAACTCCGGTTACGGTTGCCGCCGATTGCGGCCGTAAGTCACGGCGGCGCCGCCGAACTGGCGGCGGATCTCGTCGACGGCATCGGCCAGTTGGTGAGTGCGCGCGGGGTCATCAAACAGCCCGGGGAACAACGCCGGCGGATCGGCGGCGCGTTCGTCAACCAGCGCGTCGGCGCCGATTCCGATCAGCCGGTAGCGGGTATCTCCGTCCGCCTCACCGTCCAGCAGATGGCGCGCCGCCCGGAACAGCGTGTCGGCGAACTGCGTCGGATCGGCGAGGCGGCGCGAGCGGGTGTGCAGACGGAAATCCGCCGTCTTCAG
>JBLMXS010000267.1:0-3222 GCA_050257895.1 Thiohalocapsa sp. | reverse complement strand
TCGGCGGTGAAGAACCGCACCATCACATCGTTGGCGTCGGCGGGAGGCTTGGCGAGGCTGGTGTGGAATTCCATGCTCTCCCCGGGAGGCAGGATGCTGCGCTCGGGCCGCGCGGTCCACGTATAAATCTCCTGGCCAGCGGCGTTGCGCGCGGCAAATCGCAACCGCGGCACTTCGAGCGGCTTCTTTGCTTTGCTGACGACTTTGCCGTCGACCAGCAGGATGGTCGCGCCGTTTTCCGTCTCGCGCGTGATGCGCACATCCTCGAAGTCGAGCTGGCGCAGGTTGACCGGCAGGCCGATCGCGGCGAACAGCGAGGCCGTCTGCGGCAGGAAGCGCACCACCTCGTTCCGGGCCCCGATCACCGCCACGTTGAAGGCGAACAGCACCAGCACGATCGCGGTCCAGCGCGAGGTTCGGCGCGATTTTTCCCGCTTGCCCTGGAGGCGCCGGCGGCGGGCGACGAAGCTCTCGGAATCCGCCGGCTCCGGCTCGGCCGGTGCGACCGACTCAGGCAGCGGCATGTGTTCGATCGGCGGCACCAGCGACGGCGAATCGGCGACCGTTACCGGCGCCGCTTCGGCCGCCTCGACGATTGCCTGGGCGGCGGCATCGACGGACGCGAAACGTTGCGCCGCGGCTTCGTCGACGGGCACCGGCTGATCCTGGTGCTCATGGTCATCTTTGCCACCGAAATTTTCGGCGGCCACGGTGTGCATGGCGGTCGCCGGCGACGGGCCATGCTCGGCCTCGGCTTCGGCGATGAGACTGTCGACGAAGGCGTCGACCGGGCTTTCGGCCTGCGCCGGTCCGGCGAACCAGGTCGCCCGGCAACGGGCGCATCGCACCATACGTCCCGTCGCCCCGACCGACCCGGCGTCGATCTGGTAGGAGGTGGCGCAACTCGGACAAACGATCAGCATGATATCCGCGACAAAGGAGCCCGGGGTCGAACCGTACCAGCCGACCGTTAAAGGACCGGAAACCATGGAGCGACGAATGGCCACCCGCGGTGGTCGGCATTTCCGCTCTGGCGGGGCCGCCGTAATGCTGTAAAACCTTGGTTATAGGCGGGAATCAGCGCTGCGGCCGGTGGGCGGGCCACAGTCGTCGGGCCGTCCCCGGGGGGCCTCCCCAGAAGTTTGATCGGAGACGGGTGTGGTCCGATTCGAAAACGTCGGTTTGCGCTACGGCATGGGGCCGGAGGTTCTGCGCGACCTCACGTTCCGCATCGAGCCGCACTCCTTCCAGTTCCTCACCGGCCCCTCCGGCGCCGGCAAGACCTCGCTGCTGCGCCTGCTGTTTCTGTCGCTTAAGCCGACCCGCGGCCTGATCACCCAGTTCGGCCACGACGTCGCCACCCTGTCCAAGGATGCCGTGGCAACCCTTCGCCGCCGCATCGGCATCGTCTTCCAGGACTTCCGTCTGCTCGACCACATGAGCACCTACGAGAATGTCGCGCTGCCGCTACGGGTCATGGGGCGGCCCGAGGAGAGCTATCGCGACGAGGTGATTGAGCTCCTGAACTGGGTCGGCCTCGGCGAGCGCATCTGGGCCTTGCCCCCGGTGCTCTCCGGCGGCGAGAAGCAGCGCGCCGCGATCGCGCGGGCGGTGATCGCGCGCCCGCAGCTGTTGCTGGCGGACGAGCCGACCGGCAACGTCGACCCAAGCCTCGGGCAAAGGCTGCTGCGGCTCTTCATCGAGCTCAACAAGTCCGGCACGTCGGTGGTCATCGCCACCCACGACATCGCGCTGATGGACCAGTACGATGCGCGGCGTCTGGTGTTGCACGACGGGCGCCTGCATATCTACGACTGAGGCGGAATGCGATGAGCGACCTGAGCCGAAGCGAATTTGCGCCCGCGCCGCGGGTGTCCACGGTGCCGCCGCCGCGGTTCGAGACGGCGCTGGTGCCGCGCAATTCGATTTCCGGCCGTGCGCTGGTGGCGGTGGTGGCGATCATGACCTTCCTGGCGTCGCTGACCACAGGCGGTGTCATTCTGGTCAGCCAGGCGGCGAGCGAATGGCAGTCCGACGTCTCGCGTGAGGTGACGGTGCAGCTTATTCCGGCGTCCGGCCGCGATCTCGATGCCGACGTCGCTCGCGCGGCCTCGGTCGTGAAGAATTTCCCCGGCATCGCCGATGTCCGGCCTTACACCAAGGAGGAATCGGCGAAATTGCTCGAGCCTTGGCTCGGGACCGGGCTGACCCTCGATGAACTACCGGTGCCGCGGCTAATCGTGGTGAAGATCGCGCGCGGCGCGGCGCCAGACCTGCCGCAGCTTGGCACCATGCTGAAGGCACAGGTGCCGGGCGCAGTACTCGACGATCATCGTGGCTTCATCGACCGCATGCGGGCGATGTCCGGCACGGCGATCGCCGCCGGCATCGCCATTCTCGCTTTGATGGTCGCCGCGACCGTATTGTCGGTCACATTCGCCACCCGCGGCGCCATGGCGACCAACAAGACAGTGATCGAGGTGCTGCACTTCGTCGGCGCCAAGAACCGCTTCATCGCGGAGAATTTCCAGCGGCACTTCCTGCTGCTCGGCCTCGAAGGCGGCGCCATCGGAGGCGGCGCGGCGGTGCTGCTGTTCGCGCTTGCCGCCGGCCTGTCTCGCCTTTTCGGCACCACCATCGGCGGCGAACAGGCGACGGCGCTGTTCGGGTCATTCTCGATCGGCATCGGCGGCTATGCCGCCGTCGTGTTCCAGGTGCTGCTGATTGCCGGCGTCACAGCCTTCACGTCGCGCCAGACGGTCAACCGCACGCTTGAAATGATCGACTGATGCTCGCAGGTTTTGCCCGCTGGATTGGCTTCTTGACGATCACGGCCGGTCTCGTCGCCGTGCTGTTACTGACCGCCGGCTTCTTCTGGTTCGCCTGGCAGATCCAGACCGAGGAGGTGCCGCTCGATCGCAACGCCGACGGCATCGTCGTTCTGACCGGCGCGGCGGCGCGTATCCCCGACGCCATCGAGTTGCTGGCGGCCGAGCGCGGCAAACGATTGCTGATCACCGGCGTGCATCGCGACACGCGGGCGCGCGAAATTGCCCGGCTGACGCCGCTCTACTCGAAGTTCTTCACCTGCTGCATTGATCTCGACCGCTCGGCGCTCAACACCTTCGGCAATGCGCTCGAAACCAAGCGCTGGGCCGTCGATCACAACTTCAATTCACTGATCATCGTGACCTCCAACTGGCATATGCCGCGGGCGATGGC
>JBLMXS010000266.1:0-14788 GCA_050257895.1 Thiohalocapsa sp. | reverse complement strand
CCGCCTTGCGGCTCTTGATGACCGTGATGTCGCCTTTGCCGATGAACAGGTCGGCGGTCTTGACGGCCGCGTCGAAGCTGCCGCCGGGGTTGTTGCGCAGGTCGAGGATCAGCCCGAGCATCTTGTTGCCGGCCTGGGTGCGGAGGTTCTTGACGCTGTCCTGCAGCGCGCTTGCCGTCTTGTCGTCAAATCCTGCCAGCCGGATATACGCGATGTCGCCGCCTTCGAGCTGGCCGCTCACCGTGCCGAACCCGCCGATCGCTCGCTTCACCTTGACTTCCTTCGGCGTGCCGGTGCCGTGGCGCAGCATCAGCGTCACCTCGCTGTCTACCGGACCGCGCAGCTTCTGCTCGATCTCGGCCAGCGTCATGTCGTAGGTCGGCTCCTTGTCGATCGAATAGATGACGTCGCCCGGGTCGATGCCGGCGGCTGCGGCCGGCGAGTCGGCGCGCGGCGCGACCACCTTGGCCGTGCCTTTCTCCAGCGTGACGACGAGGCCGGTGCTGCCGCTCGCCGCCTCCGGCGTCTGCTGGGCCTTGTATTCCGCCTCGGTGAGGTAGGCCTGCCGCGGGTCGAGGCTGGTCAGCATGCCGGCAATCGCGGTCTCGACGAGCTTCTTGTCGGACACCGCCTCGACGGCGTCGCGGCGGATCCGCTCGAACGCCTCGCCGAACAGGTTGAGCTGTTCGTAGACGCCGCTGTTGCCGTTCTTGGTCTGCGGCAATGCCGTCGTCGGCGCCAACACCACGATGATGGCGGCGGCAAGGATCGATTTACGCATAAAATCCCTTCTCTGCGCGGGAGCCGAACATACCGGCACACTATCTCAGCCGGCTTCTATTGCAATCCTTCGCAGTGGCGAAAAGATGGCCGACCACCGCACGGATCAAATGGCCCCGCGGTGCGATTGACAACCTTGCCCCTTGCCCGTAGGGCTGCGCGGCATGCCAGACAAGAAATACACCGCCTTCGCCGGCCGCCTCGTGATTGTCGGTTTCGGCAGCATCGGGCAAGGCGTCTTGCCGCTGCTGCTGCGGCATATCGACCTGCGGCCCGACCAGATCACCGTGATCACCGCCGAATTGCGCGGCGAGGAGGTCGCCAGCGAATACGGCGTGCGCTTTGTCGAGACCGCGCTGAGCCGGGAAAACTATCGCCAGGTGCTCGATGCGTGGCTCGGCCACGGCGATTTCCTGCTCAACGTCTCGGTCGACGTGTCCAGCGTGGCGCTGATCGAGCTCTGCCATGAGAAGGGCGCGCTCTACCTCGACACCTGCATCGAGCCGTGGCCCGGCGGCTATACCGACCCGCATCTGCCGCCGGCCGCGCGCAGCAACTACGCGCTGCGCGAAACCGCGCTGGCCTTGCGCCGGACCCGGCAACCCGGTCCGACCGCCGTTATCACGCACGGCGCCAATCCGGGTCTGGTGTCGCATTTCGTCAAACAGGCGCTCATCGACGTCGCTCGCGACGGCGATCCGACCGCGGAGCCGCCGGCCGAGCGCGCCGGCTGGGCCGCGCTCGCCGAGCGGCTCGGCGTCAAGGCGATCCACATCGCCGAGCGCGACACGCAGGTCGCAACGATCCCGAAGGAGCCGGGCGAATTCGTCAACACCTGGTCGATCGACGGGTTTTATAGCGAGGGCTCGCAGCCGGCCGAGCTCGGCTGGGGTACGCATGAGCGGCATCTGCCAGCTGACGGGCGCGAGCATGATGTCGGCAGCCGCGCCGCGATCTATCTGTTGCGGCCCGGGGCCGGCACCCGCGTGCGCAGCTGGACCCCACTCGAAGGCCCCTATCTCGGCTTCCTGATCACCCACGGCGAGTCGATCTCGATCGCCGATTATTTAACATTGCGCGACGGCGAGCGGGTTCGTTACCGGCCGACCTGCCACTACGCCTACCACCCGTGCGACGACGCCGTCCTCAGCCTGCACGAACTGGCCGGAAAGAACTGGCAATTGCAGAGCCGCAAGCGCCTGATGATGGACGAGATCAGCCGCGGCATCGACGAGTTGGGCGTGCTGCTGTTGGTGCCGACGAGCGGCGTCTACTGGTACGGCTCGCGGCTCTCGATCGCCGAGGCGAGGCGGGCGGCGCCCCACAACAACGCCACCTCGCTGCAGGTGACGGCTGCCGTCCTGGCCGGCGTCGTCTGGGCAATCGAGCACCCGCGGCGCGGCGTCGTCGAGCCCGACGAGATGGACTTCGCGCGCATCCTCGAGATCGCCGCGCCCTATCTCGGCGAGCTCGTCGGGGTCTATGGCGACTGGACCCCGCTGCGCGACCGCGAGCGCCTGTTTCCCGAGGATCTCGACCGCGACGACCCCTGGCAGTTCAAGAACATTCGCGTCGTTTAGCGACGACGCTGGGAGCTACCCCAGCTTGTCATACCGGCGAAGGCCGGTATCCATCCGCCTTACGAGCGGCGGAAGCATGGGTCCTGGCCCGCGCCTGGCCTGCGCCGGGACACGGGTAGTGGCCGTTGCCCACTACCCGTGCTGGTGGATCGGGTCGACCCAGCGGACTTCCTCGGGCTTCTCGACCGGCTCGATGTCGAGGTTGACGACGACCGCCTCGTTGTCGCTGCGCACCAGCACGCATTCCAGGGTCTCGTCGGAGGAGGCGTTGATCTCCTGGTGAGGCACGTAGGGCGGCACGAAGATGAAGTCGCCCGGCCCCGCCTCGGCGACGTATTCGAGATGCTCGCCCCAGCGCATGCGGGCGCGCCCCTTCAGCACATAGATGACGCTTTCGAGGGCGCCGTGGTGATGCGCCCCGGTCTTGGCATTGGCATGGATATGGACGGTACCGGCCCAGATCTTCTGTGCCCCGACGCGCGCGAAATTGATCGCCGCGGCGCGGTTCATGCCCGGTGTCTGCGGCGTGTTGGTGTCGAGCCGGTCGCCTGGAATGACCTTGACGCCGTCGATCTTCCAATCGACCGCGCCGTGCTGCCTTTCGCTCATCCGGTCCTTGCCTCCCGTTGCAGTTCAGCCCGTATATGGGCGCGAGGCGGCACATTCAACAGAACTGACTATGGATGTGCCGACGATATCACATATTGATATAGTTATACGTGCTCACCGCAATGTGAGGCGAAAACGGGCTTCGCCCACTACAGATCCTCAGGTAGCGAGGAGGACGGGATCAAGCCGCCGATGTAAACTGACCGAAAAGGGCTTGGCCGAGGCGGCGCGTGAAAACTCCGTGGAACGACTATAGCGGCCGGCTGTCGCCGCTCAAGCTGACGGTCTTTGTCGCGCTGTTTGTTCCGGCGCTGTGGGTGGCGGCGGCGTTTTCGCTGGGCTGGCTCGGGGCGCGCCCACTCAACGAGGCGATCCACCAGATTGGCCTGTGGACGATCCGCCTCATCTTCATCGCGTTGGCGATCACGCCGCTGCGCGCTGTCCTGCAATGGCCGCGGCTCATCCTGGTGCGCCGCATGGTTGGGGTCGCCGCCTTCGCTTACGCGCTCTGCCACCTGACGCTGTACACGGCCGACCAGAGTTTCGACCTCGCCAAGGTGGCGCGCGAGATCGTGCTGCGGATCTATCTGACGATCGGCTTTGCCGCGGTGCTCGGCCTCGCGGCACTGGCGGCGACCTCGACCGACGGCATGGTCCGCTGCCTCGCCCGCCGCTGGCAGCAATTGCACCGCCTCGTCTACCTGATCGCCCTGCTGGCGGTGGTGCATTTCTGGATGCAGTCGAAGCTCGAAGTCTGGGAGCCGACGGTCATGGCCGGCATCTATCTGTGGCTGATGGGCTACCGCGGATTGGCGCGCTTTGTCGCGGTGCGCGGCCGGCTGCCGCTCGTCTGGCTGGCGGCGCTCGCTGTCGCCGCGGCGGGTTTGACGGCACTCGGCGAGGCGGCCTATTTCCGGCTCGCCTATGGCGTCGACCCGCTGCGCGTCATCGCGGCCAACTGGTCGCTCGACACCGGGCTGAGGCCAGCGCCGGTCGTGCTCGCGGTGGCCGCGGCGGTGACCGCCGCCGCCGCGCTGCGCCCCTTTCTTGCCCCAGCTCTTGCAAGGGTGCGAGGGCGGCCGCGCTATGCCTGAATGGCCGCGGGAGAAGGACGATGCCGGGGATAGCGGCACGTTGCTGCAGGAGCTGATGGCGGTGTTCGACGCGCTGCCGCCGGCCCTGCGCGAGGCGATCAACTATGCCCCGGAGCCACTCGACCCAAGGAGCCTCGCGGCGCTCTGCCGCAAGCACGGTGCCGGCAACGTGCTGGCGATGATCGAAATGAAGCTGAAACGACGCGGCGGCGCCCAGCGAGCCGACGGTTGATTTTTTTGGACCGCGGGCCCCAATTCTTGCCCCATTTGGCCCGCGTGCCGGCGGAACGCCGGCGGCCCGCGGTACGGAGCTACTGCACCGCCGCGAGGCGGCGCTGGCGGGCTGCCGTCTCGCCGATCTGCCGAGTCAGCTCCTGCGCCAGCCGGCTGGCGCCGGCGGCGGCGGCGGCGACCCGGCGGTTCTGCAGGCACACCAGCTTGGCGGCGGCAATCCCGAATTCGGCTTCGGTGTGTCCCCGGCTGCAGCCCTGTTCGTCCTCGCGCAGGACCAGCGCGAAGACGCAGCCGAGCAGCTGGCGCGGATCGAACGGCCGCTTGACGAGCGTCGCGCAATCGTCGGTGACGAGCCGCATGAACGCCGGCTCGATGACGACGAGCGCCTTCAGCCCGGGCTGGCGGCGCCGCGCGCGCTGCAGTAAGGGCAGCCCCTCGCCCTGCCGCATCGCGACGACCACCGCGGCGAAATGCTGTTCCTCAAGCGCCGCGAGGGCGCCGTCGGCGGTTTCTTCGGCGATGACCCCAAACCCCGCCTCGCGCAGCAGCGAGACGATCGAGGCGCCTTCCTCGACGTCGTCGTCGACCACCAGAATGCTCGGCCCGTTCCCGATCATCGCTGACACCTTTCGGGTCATCACCTGCGAATGGTTGTACGACCCGAAGGTTAAGGCATTCCTTACACGGCCGGCGAAGTGCCCGGCGCCACCAAAAAACAGCGGCAATCCGGCCGGCCTACTGCCAAGGTGAGCTTGCCCGCCGCCATCGCGCGCGGCATCCTTTTTGCGGGTGCGCGGCCGGCCGCCCGATGGGCATCGATTGGGGCGAGGGAAAATAATGAACGAGCAGCAATTGCGGGAGCTGATCGGCGCCGTCAAAGCCGGCGACCTCTCACGCCGCGCTTTTGTCCGCCGGATGGTCGGGCTCGGGCTGACGGCGCCGTTCGCGGCGATGCTGCTCAACCACGCCGGGGTGGCGGCGGCGCCGGCAAAGTTCGACTACAAGCCGACCAAAGCGGGCGGCGGCGGCGGCCTCAAGACGCTGTTCTGGCAGGGCCCGACCTTGCTCAACCCGCATTTCGCTGTCGGCACCAAGGACCAGGAGGGCTCGCGGATCTTCTATGAGCCGCTCGCCGGCTGGGGCCCGGACGGCGACCTTGTGCCTTTCCTCGCGGCCGAGATCCCCGACCCGGAGAATGGCGGCGTCGCCAAGGATGGCATGTCCGTCACGTGGAAGCTGAAGAAGGGCGTCGAGTGGCACGACGGCAAGCCATTCACCGCCGACGACGTCGTCTTCAACTGGGAATACGCTGCCGACCCGGCGACCGCCGCGACGACCGTCGGCGAATACAAGGACGTCGTCAAAGCCGAGAAGCTCGACGATCACACGGTGCGGCTGCATTTCGCCAAGCCGACGCCATTCTGGGCCGCCGCGTTCACCGGCCAGACCGGCATGGTCGTCCCGAAGCACCTGTTCGAGGGATTCAAGGGCGGCAATTCGCGCGAGGCGCCGACCAATCTGAAGCCGGTCGGCACCGGCCCCTACAAATTCGTCGATTTCAAGCCCGGCGACATCGTCCGCGGCGAGCGCAACCCCCACTACCACGAGCCGAACCGCCCCTATTTCGATACAATCGAGATGAAGGGCGGCGGCGACGCGGTATCGGCGGCGCGCGCCGTGATCCAGACCGGCGAATACGATTTCGCCTGGAACATGCAGGTCGAGGACCTGATCCTAAAGCGCCTGGAGAAGGACCCCGGCGCGCACGGCCGCATCGAGATCACGCCGGGCGGCAATATCGAGCACATCCAGCTCAACAGCACCGACCCGTGGACCGAGGTCGACGGCGAGCGCTCCAGCCTCAAGAAGACGCATCCGCTGTTCGGGGACCCGGCCGTGCGGCAGGCGATGAAGCTCCTGGTCGACCGCCAATCGGTCCAGGATCACATCTACGGCCGCACCGGCGTCGCCACCGGCAATTTCATCAACAACCCGAAACGCTACCGCTCGCCGAACACGAAGTGGGAATTCAACATCACCAAGGCCAACCAGATTCTCGACGAGGCCGGCTGGAAGCGCGGCCCCGACGGCATCCGCGCCAAGAACGGCAAGCGCATGAAGCTCGTCTTCCAGACCTCGATCAACGCGCCGCGCCAGAAGAACCAGGCGATCGTCAAGCAGGCCTGCGAGAAGGCCGGCATCGAGATGGAGCTGAAATCGGTGACGGCCTCGGTGTTCTTCTCCTCCGACGTCGCCAACCCCGACACCTATCGGCATTTCTACGCCGACATGCAGATGTACACGACGACGATGGGAGCGCCCGATCCGGAAAACTTCATGCGCCAGTTCGTCTCGTGGGAGGCGGCCTCGAAGGCCAACAAATGGCAGGGGCGCAACGTGCCGCGCTGGCGCAACGAGCAATACGACGCCGCCTTCAAGGCCTCGCAGGCCGAGCTTGACCCGGTGAAGCGCGCCGCGCTCTTCATCAAGATGAACGATCTGGTGGTCGGCGACCCCGGAATCATCCCCGACGTCTACCGCCCGCGCGTCGACGCGCTGTCGAAACAGCTGCATGCGCCGCTCAGCGGCTGGGACAACGATTTCTGGGCCCTTAAAGACTGGTACCGCGAGACGTGAGGACAGCGCCGGCATACCCCCACCCCCGCCCTCCCCCGCCTGCGGGGGAGGGAGTAGAGCCTCGCCGCCGCACTGTCCCTCCCCTCCACCGCAGGCGCGGGAGGGTTCGGGTGGGGGTTGCTGCCGCGCCCGCGCCGTCATGAGCCGTTACCTGCTGCGCCGGCTGCTGGTGATGGTGCCTAGCATTCTCGGGATCAGCATCGTCTTGTTCGCGGTGCTGGCGCTGGCGCCGGGCGACCCGTTCGAGGAACTGGCGAGCAACCCCAACGTGCCGCCCGAGGTGGCGATGGCGTTGCGCGCGAAATTCGGCCTCGACGACCCGGTATGGCTGCGCTACTTCCACTGGCTGATCGCGATGCTGCACGGCGATTGGGGCTTCTCGTTCGCCAGCCGCATGGATGTCGGGGCGCTGATCATGCAGCGCCTGCCGACAACGCTGATGGTGATCGGCTCGTCGCAGATCCTCGCGCTGGCGATCGCGCTGCCAGTCGGGGTGCTGTCGGCGACGCGGCCCTATTCGCTTTTCGACCAGATCGCCAACACGCTCGCCTTCATCGGCTTTTCGTTGCCGACCTTCTTCACCGGCCTGTTGCTGATCCTGCTGTTCAGCATCCAGCTCGACTGGCTGCCGTTTGTCTACCGCGCCGATCTCGGCGTCACCGGCTGGCGCTGGGTGTGGGAGGAATTCCGCCAGGCGCTGATGCCGGTCATGGTGCTGGGGCTGTTCCAGGGCGCCTCGTGGACCCGCTACGTGCGCGCCGCGGTGCTCGACGTGATCCGCCTCGACTACGTGACCACGGCGCGCTCCAAGGGCCTCGCCGAGCGCGTCGTCATCGTCAAGCATGTCGTGCGCAACGCGCTGGCCCCGGTGGTGACGCTGGTCGCGTTGCAGATCCCGGCGGTATTCGGCGGCGCCATCGTCACCGAGCAGATTTTTCGCGTCCCCGGCATCGGCTCCTTGCTGATCAGCGCGATGCTGTCCAACGATACGCCGGTCGTGATGGCGGTCACCTTCGTCTTCGCCTGCCTCGTCATCCTGTTCAACCTGATTGCTGATCTGCTCTATGGCTGGCTCGACCCTCGCATCGCCTATCGTTGAGGCGGCGCCGCTTGGCGGCAGCCCGCGCGCCCGCTACGTCTCGCCGGCGCACGAGACGTGGCGCCGTTTTCGTCGTCACCGCATGGCGGTGGTCGGGCTGGCGACGCTCGCGGTGATGCTGCTCGCGGTGGCGTTCGGGCCGCTCTTGTGGCCGGTTCCGATCAACGACATCGATTTCGCGGCGCAGCTGACCGGACCCTCCTGGGCGCATCCGTTCGGCACCGACGATCTCGGCCAGGACCTCTTGTCGCGCATGCTCTACGGCGGCCGCATCTCGCTGTCGGTCGGGCTGTCGGCGATGCTGGTGGCGGTGGTGGTCGGCACGATCATCGGCGCCATCGCCGGCATCTCGCGCGGCAGCATCGACCTAGCGTTGATGTGGCTGACCGATCTGTTCCTGTCATTGCCGACGCTGCCGCTGCTGCTGCTGCTGATGTACCTGTTTCGCGACACGCTGAAGGCGCTGGTCGGGCCGCAGCTCGGGGTCTTCGTGCTGATCGTCGCGGTAATCGGGGGCTTGCGCTGGATGCAGGTCGCGCGCCTGGTGCGCGCGCAATTCCTGTCGCTGCGCGAGAAGGAGTTCGTCGAGGCGGCGCGCGCCCTGGGCGCGACCAAGTGGCGCCAGGTGGTGCGCCATATCCTGCCCAATTCGCTGGGGCCGGTGATCGTCGCGGCGACGGTCGACATCGCCGCCGCGATCATCGCCGAGGCGACGCTGTCGTTTCTCGGGCTCGGCTTTCCGCCCGACACGCCGAGCTGGGGGCGCATCCTCTATGACGCCAAGGACAATCTCGACGTTGCCCCGCACTGGGCATTGTTTGCCGGCGGCGCCATCTTCCTGACGGTGCTGTCGATCAATTTTGTCGGCGACGGGCTGCGCGACGCGCTCGACCCGCGCAGAGTGCTGTGAGTTGGAACAGGGCCAAGGCGATCACCGGGGCGATCACCTGCTCGAGATCCGCGGCCTGAAGACGTATTTTGACACCGAGGACGGCACGGTGCGGGCCGTCGACGGGGTCGACCTGGCGATCGACCGCGGCGAGACGCTCGGCGTCGTCGGGGAATCCGGCTGCGGCAAGACCGTCACGGCGATGACTGTCCTGAAGCTGATCGCGATGCCGCCCGGCCGCATCGCCGGCGGCGAGATCCTGTGGCAGGGCCGCGACCTGGTGCCGCTAGGGCCGACCCAGATGCGGCGGCTGCGCGGCAAGGATATCGGCATCGTGTTTCAGGAGCCGATGACCTCGCTCAACCCGGTCTACACCGTCGGCGAGCAGATCGCCGAGGCGGTGCGCGAGCACGAGGGCGTCGGCCGGCGGGCAGCGCTCGAGCGCGCCGTCGAGATGCTGCAGCTGGTGCACATCCCCAACCCGCGGCGGCGCGTCAACGACTACCCGCACCAGTTCTCTGGCGGCATGCGGCAGCGGGTGATGATCGCGATGGCCTTGTCGTGCAACCCGCAGCTGCTCATTGCCGACGAGCCGACGACGGCGCTCGACGTCACGATCCAGGCGCAGATCCTCGACCTCTTGGGCGAGATGAAGGACCGGCTCGGCATGGCGATCATGCTGATCACGCACGCGATGGGCGTCGTCGCCGAGACCGCCCAGCGCGTCGTCGTGATGTATGCCGGCAAGGTCGTCGAGGAGGCGCCGGTCATCGAGCTGTTTGCGCGGCCGCGGCATCCCTATACGCAGGGGCTCATCCGCTCGATACCGCGGCTCGACCGGGCCGGCGACAGGACCCGGCTCGCGGCCATTCCCGGCGTCGTGCCGAGCCTCCTTGAGCCGCCGCCGGGCTGCCGCTTCGCGCCGCGCTGCGCCTTCGCGATGCCGGCCTGCACCGCGGCGATGCCGCGCCTGCGCGAGGTCGCGCCTGGCCACAAGGTCGCGTGCATCCTGTGATGACCGACATTGCCTCACTCCGTCGTCATTCCCGCGCAAGCGGGAATCCTGAGCGACCGGCGTGCTGTTGCCCCTGGCCCCCCGCTTTCGCGGGGGTGACGGGATTGGGGTAGGCGGATGGCTACCGAGCCGCTGCTGCAGGTGCGGGACCTGGTGAAGAATTTCCCGGTCAAGACCGGGCTGTTCGGCGGCGCCGCGGAGCAGGTGCATGCCGTCGACCATGTCAGCTTCGACATCGCCGCCGGCGAGACGTTGGGGCTGGTCGGGGAGTCGGGCTGCGGCAAGTCGACGACCGGCCGCTGCATCCTGCGCCTGACCGAGCCGACCGCGGGCGAGATCCGCTTCGAAGGGCGCGACGTCACCGCGCTCTCCGGCGCCGCGCTGCGGGCGCTGGCGCGCTACATGCAGATCATCTTCCAGGACCCCTACGCTTCGCTCGACCCGCGCATGACGGTGGGCTCGATCGTCGGCGAGGCGCTGATCATCCACGGTCTGACAAAAACCCGGCGCGAGTTCGAGGACCGCATCGTCGAGCTGTTGGAAACCGTCGGGCTCGGCGCCGACCACATGCGCCGCTACCCGCACGAATTCTCGGGCGGCCAGCGGCAGCGCATCGGCATCGCGCGCGCGCTGGCGGTGTCGCCGAAACTGATCGTCTGCGACGAGCCGGTGTCGGCGCTCGACGTCTCGATCCAGGCGCAGGTCATCAACCTCTTGGAAGACCTGCAGCAGAAGTTCGGCCTGACCTATCTGTTCATCGCGCACGATTTGTCGGTCGTCGAGCACATCTCGACGCGCGTCGCCGTCATGTATCTCGGGCGCATCGTCGAGATCGCCGCCGCCGCCGATCTCTACCGCGCGCCGCAGCACCCCTACACCGAGGCCCTTCTATCGGCGGTGCCGATCCCCGACCCGACCGCGAAACGCCAGCGCATCCGTCTCGCCGGCGACGTGCCGAACCCCATCAACCCGCCGCAGGGCTGCCATTTCCACACCCGGTGCCCCTACGCCTTCGAGCGTTGCAGCCGCGAGGCGCCGCAATTGCGCGAGATCGCCCCCGGCCACCACGCCGCCTGCCATCTGCGGTAACTCTGTCATACCGTCGAAGGCCGGTATCCACTTGTCAGCCGCACGAGCGGCGGAACGATGGATCCCGGCCTGCGCCGGGATGACATAGCCTTCTATACTGCGAGATAGCGGCGCAGCATCTCCGGGCGCTCGCGCACCGCCTGCGGCGTCGTCTGTTCGACGACGTGGCCGTTGTTGATGATATAGACGCGGTCGGCGAGGGCGAGCGCCGCGGTGATGTTCTGCTCGACGACGACGATGGTCTGGCCGGATTCGGCCAGCCGGCGGCAGACCGTCAGCAGGTTCTGCACGATGATCGGCGCCAGCCCCTCGAACGGCTCGTCGAGCAGGATGATCTGCGGGTCGCGCACCAGGCCGCGGGCGATCGCCAGCATCTGCTGCTCGCCGCCGGATAGGGCGGTGCCGCTGCTGCGGCGGCGCTCGCGCAGCTGCGGGAAGATTTCCCAGATCCGCTCGATCGGCCAGCGCGACGCCGCCGTCAGCCCGGCCAGGACCAGGTTCTCCTCGACGTTGAGGCTGCCGAAGATGCGGCGGTCCTCGGGAACAAGCTGCAGGCCGCGCGCGGCGATCGCGTGCGGAGGCAGGCCGTGGATCGGGTCGCCGGCAAAGACGATGCGGCCGGAGCGCGGCCGTACCTCGCCGATCAGCGTCTTCAGCGTGGTGCTCTTGCCGGCGCCGTTGCGGCCGAGGATCGCGACGACCTCGTGCTGCCCCACCTCCAGCGATACGTCGAACAGGATATGGCTGTCGCCGTAGTAGCTGTTGATGCGGTCGACCTCGAGGAGCGCGCTCATGCCGCCGCCACCCCGCCGAGATAGGCCTCCTGGACCAGGCTGTTGCGCTGGATTTCGGCCGGGCTGCCCTCGGCCAGCAGCGCGCCCTCGTGCAGCACGGTAATGCGCTCGGCCAGTTCGAACACCGCGTCCATGTCGTGATCGACGACGACCAGGGTGCGGCCGTGGCGGATGTTCTTCAGGAGCTGCACGGTCTCGGCGCGTTCCTGCGGGCTCATCCCGGCCAGCGGTTCGTCGAGCAGCAGCAGCGAGGGCGCGGTCGCGAGCGCCAGCCCGATCTCGAGCCGGCGCTTCTCGCCGTAGGCGAGCTCAGACACGGGCACCTCGGCCCGTTCGGTCAGCCCGACGAGCGCCAGCGTGCTGTCGACGCGGGCCTCGAGCCCGGGGACGCGGTCGAGGCGGCGCAGCAGGTCAAGCGAGAAGACGCCACGCCGTTCGGCCAGCGCGGCGATGACGATGTTGTCGCGCAGCGAGAGGCGGGTGAACAGCTGGTTGACCTGATAGCTCTTGGTCAGGCCGAGCTGGCATACCGCGGCGACGTCCATGCCGGTGATGTCGCGGCCGTGGAAAAAAATGTGCCCGGCGGTCGGCGGCATCTCACAGGTCAACATCCGGAAGAACGTGCTTTTGCCGGCGCCGTTGGGACCGATGATGCCGCGCAGTTCGCCCTGCTCGACGCTGAAGTCGATGTTGCGGTTGGCGACGATGCCGCCGAACATCTTGGTGACGCCGCGCGCCTCCAGGACCGGGCCGGCAAACGGCGTCTCCTGGTGCCGCCGCAACGGCCCGACAGTCGCGAGCGCGGCGGCGGTGGGTGCGGCCGACACCACCGGCTGCGGCTCAGGCGGACGGAAGCGGCGCACGAACAGCCCGGCCAAATCGCGCATGGCGCCGATCAGGCCGTGCCGCAGAAAGCACACCAGCAGCACGAAGACGATGCCGAGAACCAGCTTCCACGCGCTACCGAGACCGAGCGCGCCCTGCAGGAAATCGCGCAGGCCAAGCCACACGGTCGCCCCGAGCAGCGGCCCGAACAGGGTTCCACCGCCGCCGATCGCGGTCTGGATCACCAGCTGGCCCGAGGTCTCGAACATGAACGCGTCGGGCGGCATAAAGCCCTGCAGCACGCCAAGCAGCCCGCCGGCGATCCCGGCATAGCCGGCGGCGATCACGAAGGCGGCCAGCTTGTAGCTGCCGACGGCATGGCCGACGGCGCGGGCACGCAGCGGGTTGTCGCGGATCGCGCTGAAGATCGCACCGACCGGCGAGCGCACGATCCGCAGCGCGACGACGATGCCGATAAAGTACATGACCGCGAGAAAGGCGTACATCGACCAGTCGCCGCCGACCTTGTACGACCAGCCGAACAGCGAAAACCTCGGTGCCGGCACCCCCGGCAAGCCGTTCTCGCCGCCGGTGTAGGCCGCCAGCGGCGAGAACTCGACGAAATAGAACATCTCGGCGATCGCCACCGTGATCATCGCGAAATAGATCCCGGTGCGGCGCAGCGCGATCGCGCCGACGAGGAGCCCGGCCAGCATCGCCGCGAGCATCCCGATCACCAGCGCACCGATCACGTTCGACATCAGATTGTTGGTCAAAAGGTAGGCGGCGATCATGCCGCCGGTGCCGTAGAACGCTGCCTGGCCGAACGACAACAGGCCGGTGAACCCGTAAAGAATGTCGAAGCCGATGCCGAACAGGCCCCAGATCAGGATCTGGTTGACCGTGTTCGGCGCGAACCCCAGCCCCGGCAGCACGAACGGTCCAGTGACGAGGCCGAGCGCGGTCAGCAGCTCGACGAGGAGCGGGCGGCGGCGCAGCATATCCCCCTGCCCTATTCGCGATGCGGCACGCCGAGCAGCCCCTGCGGCCGCAACAGCAGCACCAACGTCATCGCGGCGAACAGCATGACCCCCGAATAGGCCGGGTCGATCATCGAGGTGAGGCTGAGGATCTCGCCGGCGATCAGCCCGCCGAGGATGGCGCCGGGGAACGACCCGACGCCGCCGATCACGACAACGACGAACGCCTGCACCAGGATCGATTCACCCATGTCGGGGGTCAGCGAGACGACCGGTGCGTTGACGATCCCGGCAAACCCGGCAGCCGCCGCGCCGATGCCGAACACCAGCATGAACACCCGGTAGACATTGATCCCGAGCATGCCGACCATGCCGGGATCTTCGATCCCGGCGCGCACGATCATGCCGAGCCGGGTGCGGTACAAGACGACGTAGAGCGCCGCCAGCGCCGCCGCCGCGATCGCCGTGACGACGATGCGGTAGGTCGGGTAGATGAGGAACCCCATCGGCGTGACGCCGGCGGCCCACGCGGGCGGCGGCACCGTCTTCGACAGGCTGCCGAAGCCGACCCGCACCAGTTCGACGACGACGATGGCGATGCCGAAGGTGACGAGCAGCTGGTCCTCCGGCGGGCGGCCGTAGAAGCGGCGGATGACGATCACTTCGAGGGCGATACCGACGACCAGCAGAGCCAGCGTTCCGGCGACGATCGCCACGCCGAACGAACCCGTCGCCTGCAGCGCGAGGTATCCGGCGTAGCCGCCCAGCATGAACATCGCCCCGTGCGCCAGGTTGAGAACGCCGAGCGTGCCGTAAATGATCGTCAGGCCGGAACTGATCAGCGCCAGCAGCGTCCCCGCCGCCAGCCCGTTGAACAGTTGCGAGACGAAATTAGGCCAGGTCAGCATGACCGGGGTCGCTGCCGCGGTGCGACCCGCTCAAAGCTTGTGAAAGAATGCGGTTGCGGCGGCGCCGTGCGTGATTCGAGACGGGCCGCGGCTTTGTCGCAGCCCTCCTCATCATGACGGAAGCCTTTGATGGCATTAATAAGATCCTCATCCTGAGGAGGCCGCGCCCCGGGTCCGGCCTGCGGCCGGCCCGAGGACAGGCGCTGCGGCCGTCTCGAACGACGTACGGCGCCGGTCCAATAAATTCATACGCTC